>DHIV01000074.1 GCA_002403995.1 Gallionella sp. UBA4737
AATCGCCTGATGAACGAGATCAACGTCGTGCCGTATATAGACGTGATGCTGGTGCTGCTGGTGATCTTCATGGTGACCGCGCCGCTGATGAATCCCGGCCAGATCGATTTGCCCAGCGTGGCCAAGTCGCTTGCGCCACCGCTCGCCCCGCTGGAAGTCATCATCAAAAAAGATACCACACTGGCGTTGCGCGATCACTCCACTGGCGGCGGCGAGGAAAGCAGGGTGACGCGCGATGAACTGATCGCAATATTGAAAGCCAGACAGGGAAAACAAGCACAGCAGGCGGTGGTGATTTCCGCGGATAGGAACGTGCGCTATGAAGAAGTCATTAATGTGATGGACGTTCTGCAACAGCAACATATCCAGAAAGTCGGTTTGTTGACACAGTCCAGGAAATGAGCGCAACGGTTTATTACGAACCCAACAGGCTGCCCGCAGGCATTCTCGCTCTGGTGGTGCACTGCGTGTTCTTCGCGCTGCTGTATTTTGGCTTTAATTGGAACAGGCAGGCCCTTTCAAATCCGACGATGAGTGTGGAGCTGTGGTCGAATTTGCCGGAGGAGGTCGTCGCGCCACCTGTCAATCCCAAGGTTGATGAGGTTGTGCAGCCACCGCCACAGGCAAAGATAGTCGAGCCTGATATTGTGATACCGGAGAAAAAGAAAGTCGCGGTCAAGCCGGTCGAGGCCAAGCCGGAGAAAGTGAAACCGGTTCCGAAAGCCGCCAAACCCAAATCTGACACACCCAAACCGGTTGAACAGAATCCGGAAGTTCGCCGCCTCGCCGATGAACAGGCTGCGCGCGATCAGGCCGAGCGGATCAGGCAAGATGAGCAAGCCGCGGCGATTGGCAAAGTGGTGGATGAATACCGGGCGAAAATCGAGGCCAAGATACGCCGCAATGTCGTGGAGCCACCAGGTGTGGCAAAAGATGCGCGCGCTGAATTTTTGGTGACGCTGTTGCCGGGCGGCGCGGTGCTGAAGGCGGAGTTGAAAAAATCCAGCGGCAACGCTGCGTATGACAATGCGGTGGAGCGCGCGATCCTGAAATCCGATCCGTTGCCGTTGCCGCCAGATGTGCAGTTGTTCAATCGTTTTCGTGAATTGGATTTGGTCTTTAAACCAGAAAAACTTGCTGAATAGGGAAGATATTTATGGTGTTACTGCGGTGCATGTTGGGATTGCTGTTGTTGGCACAGGTGTCGGTCGCAAGCGCCGCATTGACTATAGAGATCATCGGCGCGGGCGAGCACCAGATCCCGGTCGCAATCGTTCCGTTTGGCGGGGATTCCAAGCTTGCGCAAACCATCAACTCGGTTGTGACGGGCGATTTGCAGCGCAGCGGGTTGTTCCGGCTGGTTGATCCTGCCGGAAAATCGCCGCACGAATTGGCCGAGGTCGGTTATCCGGATTGGCAGGCACGCGGCGCTGACGCATTGGTGATAGGCAACGTCGCTATGCAGGCCAACGGCCGCATCGAAGCGCGTTTTCGCCTGCTGGATGTGGTCAGGCAGACTGAGCTGCTCGGTCAGTCTGTCTCGGCAAATGATGGTCAGGTGCGTGCTGTCGGGCATCGTGTCGCAGATCTGATCTATGAGAAATTGACCGGTGACAAGGGCGTGTTCAGCACGCGCATCGCTTATGTAAACAAGCAAGGAAAGAGGTTCAGCCTGATAGTGGCGGACAGCGACGGCTACAACGAACAGGTCGTGCTGGCACAGAACGAACCGATCATGTCACCGGCATGGTCGCCGGACGGCAGCCATCTCGTCTATGTGAGCTTTGAAACGGGGCATGCAACCGTCTATGTGCAATCGCTGTATACCAATCAGCGCATCGTGCTGGCCGATTTCCGCGGCAGCAATAGTGCACCGGCCTGGTCGCCGGACGGCAAGCAAATGGCTATCGTGTTGACACGCGACGGCAGCTCGGAAATCTACCTGATAAAGCCGGACGGAAGCGGTATTCACCGCCTCACTTTCAATGGCTCGATTTCAACAGAGCCGATTTTTTCACCTGATGGCCAGACTCTGCTGTTCACCTCGGATCAAGGCGGTAGTCCGCAGATATACAGCATGCCGGTGGCAGGCGGTTCCCAGCAGCGCATGACGTTTGGCGAGGGCAACAATTTTTCGCCGCGTTATAGCCCCGATGGCAAAGGCTTTGTCTACACGCATTTCAGCAACGGCAAGTTTTATATCTCCACACAGGATTTTCAGACAGGGCAGGTGGAAATCCTCACCGCTGGCGGATGGGAGAAAAAACCCAGTTTTGCACCCAACGGGAAACTTATCCTGTTTGCCAGCGAGGCGCGAGGTCGTGGTATATTAGCAACCGTATCGAGCGATGGTCGTGTGCAACAGCATATGTTCACAGATAGCGGCGATGCCCGTGAACCGGTGTGGGGTCCACATCAATGATTAACCTAAACAAAGGAGTAGCACCATGAAGAAACTCTTTATCAGTATTGTGTTGGTGAATTTGCTGGTTGCATGTGCTAGCGAGCAACCAAAGGAACCAGAAGCTGCCGCACCTGCTCCTGCTCCGGTAGTGGAAGCGCCTGCACCCGCACCCGCGCCTGTAGTTGAGGTTGATCCCTTGAATGACCCTGCCAATATTTTGGCTAATCGTAGCGTCTATTTCCCGTTTGATATCTCTGCAGTGCAGGCCGCCGATAAACCGGTCGTGGAAGCGCATGCAAAATACTTGAGCGAGCACCCGGATCGCAAAGTTCGCGTGGAAGGCAATTGCGATGAACGCGGCAGCAAAGAGTACAACCTTGCTCTCGGCCAGCGCCGTGCAGACAGCGTGAAGCAGATGCTGATGTTGGGCGGCGCGAAAGCCAGCCAAATCGAAACCGTCAGCTATGGCGAAGAGAAGCCGCGCTGCACCGATCACAACGAGGCTTGCTGGAAGCAAAATCGCCGGAGCGATATAAAGTACCAATAAAATACTGAAGCAGTAACCATGCTGAAGCAACGCGCGCTCTTATTGCTGTGTCTGTGTTTCGTCATCCCTGCACAAGCAGGATTGCTGAACGACGACGAGGCACGAAAACAAATCCAGCAACTTGAGACGCGCGTGCTGAAGCTGGAAGACGCCATCAAGCAGCAAACCAGGTCCATGCTGGATCTGCAAAGCCGGATCGACGCTCTTAATACCGAAATCCGCAATCTGCGCGGACAGGGCGAAGAGGCAACGCATGGCCTGCAGGATGCCGAAAAGCGCCAAAAAGATTTTTACGTGGATTTGGATACGCGCTTGCGTCATTTCGAATCCGCTGAAGAAGCTGCTAAAGAAGCTGCAGCTAAAGAAGCTGCAGCCGCCAAGGCACCTGTAGCACCTGTTTCAACCGATCCAGCCGATCCGGTTCCGGAGGACCGGGCATTTGAGACTGGCTATAGCTTGTTCAAGGCCGGCAACTATGAGAATGCGGTCAAGGCATTCCAGGACTTCGTCAAAAAATTTCCTGATTCGGCGCGTGTTCCCGATGCGAATTATTGGCTGGGCAACGCCCAGCTTGCGATGAAGGATTACAGGAACGCGTTGGATACCTATCAGGGAATGCTCAAGGATTTTCCCGAAACACCCAAAGCCGCCGATGTGATGTATGGGATCGCACGCTGCCAGTATGGGTTGAAGCGGCCTGTTGACGCGCGCAAAACGCTCAAAAAACTCGTCACCAAATATCCCGCCAGCGAAGCCGCCGCCAAAGCCAAGAAGCTGCTCGCTGCCGCCAAGTAGCGTAATGTCTAACGTGGATACAGATGCGCCACTGCCGCTCCGACACGGTGGGGTGGAACCCTCAGGTGCGGGAGGAGCGGCATCGCAGTTGCTCCCGCAAACGGCTGGCTACGCCATAACCAGCGACTTGGCGAGTGTTGGTGACTCGCCTAGTCGAATGGCTAGTAGTTCTACCAGTAACGTGTCGCAACTGCGCATAACCGAGATTTTCTATTCCCTGCAAGGCGAAACCAGCCGCGTAGGCCTGCCCACGGTATTCATACGCCTGACCGGTTGTCCGATGCGCTGTACTTACTGCGACACGGCTTACGCTTTTACGGGGGGGCAAAACATGAGTCTGGCGAACATTCTCCAGCAGGTTGCCGAATACGCTCCGCGCTATGTGACGGTCACCGGCGGTGAGCCGCTGGCGCAAAAAAATTGCCTGTCTCTGCTGCGTGCTTTGTGTGATGCCGGGTATCAAGTGTCTTTGGAAACCGGCGGGGCACTTGATATCAGTGAAGTGGATGCGCGCGTGATGCGTGTGCTGGACATCAAAACCCCCGCGTCCGGCGAATCGGCAAAGAATCTTTGGGAAAATCTGGCGCTGTTGACCCGGCATGACGAAATAAAATTCGTTCTGTGCGATGTAAACGATTACCAATGGGCAAGGCAAATCCTGCAACAACATCATCTGGCCGAGAAATGCGCGGTACTATTTTCACCGGCGCACGGCACGCTGGATGCCACGCAACTGGCTGACTGGATATTGCGGGATCACCTTCCGGTCAGGATGCAAGTACAACTGCACAAGCTGTTGTGGAATAACGAGCCGGGACATTGAAAATGAAAAAAGCCGTGGTGCTTTTATCCGGCGGGATGGATTCTGCAACCGTGCTGGCGATGGCGCGCGCACAGGGATATGCATGCTACGCATTGAGCGTGGATTATGGGCAACGACATTACGCCGAACTGGCTGCTGCGCAGCGCGTGGCCCAAACACTGGGCGCACATGAACACAGAGTGGTGAAGATCGATCTCACCGGCTTCGGTGGTTCTTCGCTGACGGACAACAAGATCGCGGTGTCGCAACAACCTACCGAGGGCATACCGCTGACCTATGTCCCCGCCCGCAACACCATCATGTTGTCACTGGCCCTGGCTTGGGCCGAGGTGTTGCAGGCACAGGACATATTCATCGGCGTGAACGCGGTCGATTATTCCGGTTATCCCGATTGCCGTCCCGCCTATATCGAAGCTTTCGAACGCATGGCAAATCTCGCCACCAAGGCGGCAGTGGAAGGGCATCCGCTTACTGTGCATGCGCCGCTATTGCGTTTGTCCAAGGCGGAGATCATCCATCATGGTCATGCACTGGGCGTGGATTTTGCACAGACAGTTTCATGCTATCAAGCAGACGAATCAGGGCGCGCCTGTGGTTTATGCGATGCTTGCCGCTTGCGCCGCGCCGGATTTTTCGCTGCCGGTATGGATGACCCGACAATCTATCGCATAACATAGTCGAGCAAACTTGATGCAAGGTATTTTGCGTTGACAGGGTGGGCTATATCCGTATAATTCGCGCTCCTTTGCGCAGGGTCGTTAGCTCAGCCGGTAGAGCAGCGGACTTTTAATCCGTTGGTCGCGTGTTCGAATCACGCACGACCCACCAGTTTGCAAATGAGTCCGTGTTTTTCCCGGTTTTATGCCGCTTTAGCTCAGTTGGTAGAGCAACCGCCTTGTAAGCGGTAGGTCGTCAGTTCGAATCCGACAAGCGGCACCAGTATCCATAAGGCTTGCAGCGATGTAGGTCTTTTTAATTCCAGCGAATATTTTTCCATGTAATGGCCATGTAACGGACAGTGCTGAATGCTGAGACGAGCGGGCGTGCGATGTGTCAGAGCGATACTGTGGGCAAGTCTAAGCCAGCGCAGCCAAGCTCTGTCGAGCAGGTTATCGATGAGTCGGTAATGGGCGAGTATCACCGACAAGATTCGGACGCGCCAAATCGTGTTTAGGCGATTCGGATTTACCGTGTATCGATGGACAAATATAAACCCGCCACCAGGACGGGTTTATAATCGCGGTCATGCAGCAGCACCTACCTGATGCCACACGCGTATTTCAATAGATGTTCGCCTGTACTGTCAGGTTCGATTGGGTCCCACCTGTTATTGTTAGAAAAGGAATTGGAATAAACTGATTCACCTTCGCCCATATTTCCAGAGTGGTAAGAAAAATAAAGGCTTCGCATTTGCTTTTCCTTGCAGTCGAATTCATCTTGTTCGTCTACAGACAAATACGTCTTCCCTCCTGCCCCGCGGTGAGCTATGTAGTAATTATGCAGAATCCACATTCTTACTATGTTGTCTTCCTTTTGAATGTTGGATGAGTCTATGTAGATAGCTGCCCCGCCATAGCCACCAATTTGTACCCACTCCGCCATCGCGTTACTGCTCACAATAGCCAGTAGCAACATCAAAATAATCTTACGCATTGTAGCCCCCTATCGGTCGCTAATCTTCGTTGCGTCCCCCACGAATGAACCGACAACATCGGATATACCGGGAAGCACACCTACGCTGCCAATTCTGGACTTAGTGAAGAGGATTTTCCGATTTGCGCGGTCAATCTGATACACCTCAAACAATTCAAGACCTTCGTTCTGTACCCAGCCAGCGAGGGTAGATTTGCCAAGCTTCTTAAAAACAGTGTCGTCCCCAGACACTATTCCACCATCGCCGTCGAAACATAGAAATATAGGATTCGTAGTGAAGTCCTTCTTAAAATCGTAACTCTGTAAGGATTGGGCGGTATAACCCTTAAGGTTTGTCAAAGACCAGCATTCCTTTGCGGCTGCGAGTACGAAAACATGATGCTTGCAGCCACTACAAAAGCAGAAACAAATTTACGCATCGCTCCCCCATGAGTTGTGATTAGTTAATTTACAACTATTTTGACATTTGTTCGGCTATTACCAAAACTCCGATAGTAATAATGATGCAAGTCCACTTTATCCATTCTAGTTTCTCATCAATTTTTACTAGGGTTTCCAAATCCCCATGTCTACATCATTATCACTCATCATTCCCCCTAGGATTAAAGAAAAGGTCAGCGCAGAATGCCGCGCTTTCGACATTAGGTCAATTCCGAGATTTCAAGCTGCGCGATTTCGAATCAATTTTATCCTTCGCCTTCGCCTTCGCTCGAATGACCCATCCAGCTGCTGCACCAATCAATTCTCAACATCCCCTTTGCGACTATTTATGACGGTCCGCTTTCGCAAATATCCCCGGTTCATTTATATAAAGTTGTATCAATAGTCCGAACACCTTTCGAACCGCCAAATATATCTTGATGCTTTGTGCGGTAACGCACGGAGATGATGGGTTGAAAGATACAGAATGCTCATCTGATGCCGTAAAGGGAATCGAATTTTAATCAGGGGGGTTTCATCAGGTCGCCCTAACACCAAGGAGATCATCGTGGTTGAATTATTGCTAGTCATCATTATCGTTATCATCATACTCAGGTTAGTGTAGCGTACGGCGACTATGGCTTGAGCAGTACTGGCTTCATTGCTGATGAAGTGAAGCAAATTTTAACCAGGAGACTTGCATCAGGTCGCCCTAATAATAAGGAGGTCATCATGATTTATCTTTTGGTAGTTATCATTCTCGTGATAGTAATTTTGAAGTTATTGTAGCGCGCGCTAGAATCTTGCGAAGGTGGTTTACCAGCCATGCGATGAACTTCCAAATCGTGACGGAGTTTGCGGGTATCCGCCAACGACCCAACAGAATCAACGACATCAACTTTTGCATCAGACTGTAAAGTCTGGTTCTGTTACGCTTGGATCTTCATTCAAAGATAGAGCGATAACTTATGCAACTCGAAATCCTGAATCTTGCAAAGCTCTACGATCAAAAAAGGGGGCTTGCGCCGGCCAGCTTTGAAGTAAGCAAAGGCGAACTGATCGCAATCGTCGGTCATAACGGCGCCGGCAAATCCACACTGCTGAAAATGCTGGCAAACTGGATCGTTCCGGACGGCGGCACCGTCATGATAGATGGGGTCGACCTGAAGAACAGGGCGGCTGTTGTCAGGAAAGTGGGTTTTATTCCTGAAGTGCCCAATCTTTTCGACTTCTTCTCCGTTGAATACAATCTCAAACTTTTCGCTGCTCTCTCCCAAACCCCCTTTCTGCGGGTGGAAGAGATCCTGGGCGAGTTCAATCTGGTGCCGTTTCGAAAAAGCAAGGTGCAGGCACTGTCAAAAGGCTTGAAGCAAAGGGTGAGCATCGGACGCGCACTGTTGGCGGATCCTCCGGTGCTGCTGTTGGACGAGCCTACATCGGGCCTGGATTTCGAGATGACACGGGAAATCTACCGGCTGTTGAACACGATGCATGACGCAGGAAAAACGATCCTTTTTACTTCCCACAGGCCTGAAGAGATAAAAAGTCTTGCAACACGCATCATGGTGCTGCACGAAGGCAGCCTGATCTTCGACGGATCTTCACAGGAATATTTTCAATCCGAAATCCATGAAAAGCTGTACGCATGATTATGAGAAATATTCTGGTACTGGCATTCAACGATTTAGGCATCGCATTCAAGAACAAGACGTTTTTCCTCATTCTTTTTATCCCTCTTTTTGTATTTGTTTCCATGAATCTGGTAGACCGGGCCGACTCGGACTCAGGCAAAGTCAAAATCGGTCTGATTCAGCACTACGCTTATGCGCCCGAGATCACCCGGAGCGTCAACGCTGCAGAAAAACTCGTTGAAGTGACATGGGTGAAAAGCGAGAAGGAAGGCACACGTCTATTGAAGGAACACAAGATAGACGGGGTGCTGACCGGAAATGAAAAAGCACCCGGCAGTCTTGCACTGCTGGTATTGAAAAAAGATTCTCTCCATACCATTGCGATCGTGCAGAATTTCTCTGCCTTGCAAAAGGCGGCGGAAGGAAATGCCCCGGATTGGATCGCCGACATCAAATCACTGCATCAGGGCGGCGTCCAAAGAGAGACCTTGCCTACCTGGATACTGATGCTGGTCCTGCTCATCGGTTTCATTATTCTCCCGGCGCAAGTTGCCGAGGAAAAAGAAAAAAAACTGCTCCTTGCTCTTCTCCAGACTCCCATACACGAGGTCCAATGGCTGATTGCCAAATTGATCCTGGGAATGGTCCTGATCATCACTGCCGTTTTGTTTCTTCATCTGTTGGGTAAATTCGGCCCGGTACATCTGTTCGACTATATCGCTTTTATCCTCGTGGGCAGTTTCTGTTTCAGCGCCTACGGGATTTTCCTGGGCTTTCTCTGCCGCAACCAGGCCAGCGCCCGAACCCTGGGCGTTATCTTTTATTTGCCGCACCTGCTTCCTTCTGCGATGTCCGATGTTTCGCAAAAGTTGACCGCTGTTGCACCTTTTCTGCCGTCTTACCAATTGTATGAGCCTCTTCAATCCATACTGCTGGAAGACGGCAGGATGGCGGACATGACTTTTGATTGGGTCTATTTATTTCTTTTGGGGTCGTTGATGTTTTATCTTTCCTACCTGTTGATGAAAAGACGCTGGCTGATGTGACTTTCGGCCAGCAACGGGTGGAGCGATCGGACTTGATTCGGCATCGGCAACCAAGAAATGAGCTCACTGCCCGGACACACCCGAAGGCGATGCATTACAAAGGCATTGAGAGCGGGTCGCTCTTTAATACTGGGCAAGCTGCCCGATATTTTTTGGATCAGCGGGATGCGCTGCAGAAAATTGTGTAGGTATTTTTGCCTATCGACCGTTGGACTGTAACTGCAAAGCTTGCGACAATGCAACATTGGTGGGTGGATGACCTGGGTGCAGGCACCTGCCAGGCAATGCATACAGAACCTGTAGTAGCTGCCGGTTGTTAAATTTCGGGGGAATGATGAAGAGAATTCTTTTCGCGGTAACTGTGCTCGTCCTAAGTGCATGTTCGCTCATGCAACCGCACTATACACCGCAGCAATATAGTGCATTCGAGGAAAACACGCAGTTGTTAAAAAAACTCGGCGTTGGCAAGATCAATGTCGGACCGTTTACGAAAACAGCCGAATTTGACAATAGCTGCCGTGTTGTTTCCGGCGTAGTCGAGAAACCCGACAGTACGGGCTTCGAGGGCTATATTCAGACGGCGCTCATCGCGGAACTGAAACGGGCAGATATGTTTGATGATAAAACGCCAAAAATAACCCTCACAGGGGACGTTGAAAGTCTTTCACTATCCACATGGCGCAATATCGAATTGAGTAGCTGGGACATCCGGGTGCGCCTCAATTCATCGAATGGTCAATCGGTTGCTATCACCCAGCATTATGATTTTAACGCCGGCCACAGTTTCTTGCCTGACTGCCAGCAAATCGCAGATCACTACATGTATGCAGTCCAAAAAACACTTGGAAAATTGATTGATGCTCCAGAATTCGAGTCCCTTGTAACACCGTAACCAAAATGGCAGCAGATTGAGCTGTCATAGCGTGAGCTACGGAATGCCGATGCATGCCTGGGCGGATGCGGGGAATTTGACAGAGCGCAGACTGCATCAGGCCAGATACTTTTCCAGGATAATTTTTGTTAAACTGATCATGTTTGGTTGTTGATTGGATTTGTGTGTTGCGAAAGAAATTTGCCCGGATCCAACTATCAATGGTATTACTTTTACTTAATCCAGAAAAATCCCCGGAGCGTCAATATGGTTCTTGATTGGTTCAACGCTGGAGAAGCGGTTTTGTTTGCACAAGAGATAGTCCGCGCCATTAACCGGCTGTTCCCGCCTGCTGATCAAAAGGGTAAGCCAATTCCGGCGAAGGAATACAAGAAAAAATTCGAAAGCTTGATCGCCCGTATCCGGACATTTTCGTTAAAACATAAACTGAATATTTATAAAAAAGCAAAACTTCTCAACACGATCAAGTGGGAGATGAAAGACGCCGGTCACGAGGAGGTAACCATCAATGAATTCATCTCCTTCATTACCCCTCTGCTGTGAAAACAGCAGTTCGTTCCCATCATGAAGATCTGCAATCCTCTTGCTTGTCGGAGCGACGGATATTCAATTCTGCGCTGGATCAGCAACACATCAGGCCGACCTGGTCCAGGTGCCCGGCTGAAGACTTTTTCGAACTTGTGAATAAATTCGGATAGTGAAATACATTCCATTTTCAGTGCCCAAGTTCATTTGTCCGGGAACAACCATTATCTTCCTGCACGATTCCCCGCTCACCCGCTGATAATTCGGTAAGATTGCACCTGAGCCAATGTTAAGGCGCGTGCTTCGCTCAGGTGATCATACATTATGAAAATTCACGAATACCAGGCTAAAGAAATCCTGCGGCAATTTGGCGTTCCTACACCGCGCGGGGCGGCATGCTTCAGTGTTGATGAAGCAGTGGCTGCGGCGCAGCAACTGGGCGGAGCGGTGTGGGTAGTGAAGGCTCAAATACACGCCGGTGGGCGCGGCAAGGGCGGCGGAGTGAAGGTGGTGCGTTCGCCGGACGAGGTGCGCAGAGCAGCACAACAAATTCTCGGCATGCATCTGGTCACGCATCAAACCGGCAAGGAAGGCCAAGTGGTGCGCCGGCTGCTGATCGAAGAAGGTGCGCAGATCGCAAAGGAATATTATCTCGGCATGGTGATCGACCGCAGCAAGCAGCGTGTGGTGCTGCTGGCAAGCAGTGAAGGCGGGATGGAAATCGAAGAAGTTGCCGCGCACACGCCGGAGAAGATCCGCAAGGTGTGGATAGACCCGGTAGCGGGATTGCGCGATTCCGAAGCCGATGCCGTTGCACGCGACATCGGCATTCCCGCGGCGGCTCTTCCCCGGGCACGCGCTGCAATGCAAGGCTTGTATCAAGCCTTCGTAGAGAAGGACGCGATGCTCGCTGAAATCAATCCGCTGGCTCTGACTGCTGATGGGCGAGTGCTGGCACTGGATGCGAAGTTTAACTTTGATAGTAATGCGCTATATCGCCATCCCGAGATTGTCGCGCTACGCGATCTGGATGAAGAAGACCCGGCTGAGATCGAAGCGTCGAAATTCGATCTCAGCTATATCTCGCTGGATGGCGACATCGGCTGTCTGGTGAATGGCGCGGGCCTGGCGATGGCAACGATGGACATCATCAAGCTCTATGGCGGCAACCCGGCAAACTTCCTAGATGTGGGCGGCGGGGCGAGCAAGGAGAAAGTCACCGAAGCGTTCAAGCTGATGCTGAAGAACCCGAAACTGAAAGCGATCCTGGTGAACATCTTCGGCGGCATCATGAGGTGCGATGTGATTGCCGAAGGCGTGGTCGCAGCAGCGCGCGAAGTGCATCTGAGCGTGCCGCTGGTGGTACGGCTGGAAGGGACGAATGTGGATTTGGGTAAAAGGATACTGGCCGAATCGGGTTTGCCTATCATATCCGGCAGCGACATGGCGGATGCCGCTGAAAAGGTTGTAGCTGCTGCGCGTGGATAGCGCGGCAGCTATAACCTTGTCGGCGTAGACTTGCCTTCAGGTTAGTCGTAGCCAAAAAATCGTTAAGATAACCATTCAATTCAGGCGCAGATTATGTCGATACTCATCAACAAAGACACCAGAGTCATGACGCAGGGCATGACCGGCAAGGTCGGCCAATTCCATACCATCAACTGCAAGGCTTATGCGAACGGCGCGAATTGTTTCGTCGCCGGAGTCAATCCGAAAAAAGCGGGTGAGTTGTTTGAGGACATCCCGGTGTATGCTTCGGTGCGCGATGCCAAAGAAGCGACGGGAGCCAATGTGTCAGTGATCTATGTGCCGCCATCAGGCGCGGCGGCGGCAATAGACGAGGCAGTGGATGCGGATATGGATCTGGTGATCTGCATCACCGAAGGTATTCCGGTGCATGACATGCTGCGCACGCGCTACAAGATGCAGGGCAAACGCACATTATTGATCGGGCCGAATTGCCCGGGGCTGATCACGCCGGATGAGATCAAGATCGGCATCATGCCGGGGCATATCCACCGCAAGGGGCGCATCGGTGTGGTGTCGCGCTCCGGCACGCTGACCTACGAAGCGGTCGGACAACTGACCGCGCTGGGTTTGGGACAGTCCTCCTGTGTCGGCATTGGCGGAGATCCAATCAACGGCCTGAAGCACCTGGATGTGATGAGGCTGTTCAACGACGATCCGGAAACCGATGCGGTGATCATGGTAGGCGAGATCGGCGGAAGCGATGAAGAGGAGTGCGCGCGCTGGATCAAGGACAGCATGAAGAAACCGGTAATCGGATTCATCGCCGGTATCACCGCGCCTCCCGGCAAGCGCATGGGGCATGCCGGTGCGATCATTTCCGGCGGGCAGGGCGGGGCTAACGAGAAGCTGGCGGTGATGGAAGAGTGCGGCATCCACATCACACGCAACCCGGCCGAAATGGGACGCACGATGCAAAAAGTGCTAAAGGGGTGAAGCGTGAAGGCGGCGCGGCTTTTTACCCTTCTCCCTTGAGCACCGCAGGGGCGATCCCTTTCCCATTCCAAAAAATCATGAAGGGTAAAAAATGCTAGAAATGTTTTCCACTGCCCAGTTCTGGGTGGATGTGTTCAAGATCATCGTGATCAATCTGCTGCTCTCCGGCGACAACGCGGTGGTGATCGCGCTGGCATGCCGCAATCTGCCTCTAGAGCTGCGCAAGAAGGGTATTCTGTTCGGTGTGGGTGGCGCGATCGTGCTGCGTATCGTGCTGACTTTCTTTGCCGTCAGCCTGCTTGCGCTGCCTTATCTCAAGCTGGTTGGCGCGCTGCTGTTGCTGTGGATCGGCATCAAGCTGATCGTGCCCGAAGAAGAGCACAGCGCACTCAGCATCCAGACCGACACAAGGCTGTTGGGAGCGGTCAAGACCATCCTCATCGCCGACTTGGTGATGAGTCTGGACAATGTGCTGGGCGTGGCGGCCGCGGCCAAGGGTAATGTGCCCTTGTTGGTGTTCGGCTTGGTGATCAGCATCCCGATAATCGCGTGGAGCAGTCAACTGGTGCTCAAGCTGATTGATCGCTTTCCTTTTATTATTTATGCCGGTGGAGGCCTGCTGGGTTATGTGGCGGGCGAGATGTTGGTTGGTGAGGCGTTGTTCGAACCGCTGGTCGAGACGCGCCATTATCTGCACTGGCTGGTTCCGGCCTTCTGCGCCGCGCTGGTGCTGGTAGTCGGCAGGTGGCTGACGATGCGCAAGGCGGTTGAACCTGAGGTGATAGATTTGGTAGACGAAGCGGTTTCGCCAGGGGCGGCCGGTAAGCCGCATCAAGCGGCTGGCGCAATCGACAATAAATCATAAGGGAGTGATGATGAAAATACTGCTACCGGTAGATGGTTCTTCCAACGCGCAACGCGCGGTTGACCATGTGATCAAATATATCTCCGCGTTGAAGGAAACGCCACAACTGCTGTTGCTGAACGTGCAGTGGAATGTCGCGACAGGCAATGTCAAGTTGTTCATCGATCAGGATGCGATCAAAGATTATTACCGTGAGCAGGGCATGGCTGCGCTGCAGTCGGCACGCGCGGCGCTGGATATCGCCGGATTGCCCTACCAATACCACATCAGCGTCGGCACCCCGGCGGAAGCGATCGCGCAATACGCCCATGAACAGGGTGCGGACCAGATCGTGATGGGCAGGCATGGGCAAGGGGCGATGAAAACGCTGCTGCTGGGGTCGGTGGTGAACAAGGTGCTGCATTTGGCCGACTGTCCGGTATTGCTGATCAAATAAAAAAGCGACCCCTGGTTTCTGGGGCAGGTTGGCTAATTTTGGATAATTCGTAATAAATCTAAAGGATTGTGGTGCGTTGTTGCGAAATATATTAATATCCGCGCCATAATTTGTTCGACATTTTGCATCAGGCTCGACAACAGGCAACTGGGGGTAGAATGAATAAGTGGTTGTTTTGGCAGAAGGACTGGTTTGTTGGTTTGTTGGTGGCTTTGGTATTCCTTTTTGGCGCCAATAGCGACCTGATGCAGAGTCTGGAGCGCAAGGCTTATGACTTGGGAGTTTTGGCTTCCTCAAGGACTCCGAGCGACAAGATCGCGGTGATCGCCATCGATGAGCAAAGCATCGCCAATCTGGGACGCTGGCCTTGGCCGCGCGCGATACACGCCCAGATGTTGGATGTCCTGGCGGCAGGGCACCCCAAAGTGATCGGCTATACCGCATTTTTCTTTGAGCCGCAGGTAGATGCCGGGTTGGACTATATATACAAGATTGCCGAATTGATCGGTAATTCAAAACTTAAAGATACAAAAAACCCCGAAAAACAAGCTGAACTTGCACAGCTCAGTGCTTTGTTGCAGGAGGCGGCGCAAAATCTCGATAACGATCAAAAACTCAGTGCAAGCATAGAAAAGGCGAATAATGTTCTGCTTGCGATGTTCTTCGAGTTGGGCGAACCGCAGGGCAAACCCGATCAGGAATTACCTGACTACGTGTTGCGCAATAATCTCACGAACGTAAAAGATACCAGCAGTTCAGGCGATTTGCCTTTACCCTCACAAAATGTTTTGTTGCCGATCCCGGCATTGGGCAGCAAGGCATTGGCCATCGGGCATCTGAACAGCTTCCCGGATGTTGATGGTGCGATACGTACCGAACCGCTAGTGGTTGGTTATTACAATCAATACTATCCATCGCTTTCATTGATGCTGGCAGCCAAGAGCCTCAATCTCGAGCCCAAGGATATACGCATCAATCTGGGAGAAAGTGTGCAGCTGGGTAATCAGAAAATCGCTACTGACCCGGCCTTGCGGATGCACACCTATTTTTACAAGGATAAAGATGGTCATCCAGCCTTTCCGGTGGATTCTTTCTATGATGTCTTGACCGGCAAGATTCCGGCGGAAAAATACCGCGACAAGATCGTGCTGATCGGTGCATCGGCAGCTGGTATAGGTTCATTGCAAGTGACGCCCATTTCTTCCGGTATGGCGCCGGTGTTGACTTTGGCGCATTCGGTGTCGAGCATTCTCAAGGGAGATTTTTTTGTCACACCGAACTGGGCTGAATGGGCGCAAACCGGTGTGTTTCTGTTTATTGCGCTTTATCTGATTCTGCTGTTGCCACGCCTGAATGCCGCCATCGGTGCGGTGGTCACCGGTACGTTGTTCACAGTACTGCTGGGTGCGCATTTCGTGTTGATGACGACACAGGCGATGTGGTTGCAACTGATGCTGCCCGCTTCGTTGTTGTTGGTTGGCCATTTGTTACTGACGACCAAGCGCTTTTTGATGACCGAAAAGGGCAAGCAAAAATCGGATGCCGAATCTGCGGAAAGCAATCGCATGCTGGGCCTGGCCTTTCAGGGCCAGGGGCAATTGGATATGGCCTTCGACAAATTCCGCAAAGTGCAGGTAGATGACAGCCTGATGGAGGTCTTGTACAACCTGGGGCTGGATTTCGAGCGCAAGCGCCAGTTCAACAAGGCGGAGTCGGTATTCAAATATATGGCGGAATACAACCCCAAATTCCGCGACCTGAATGCGCGTCTTGCCCAGACCAAAGCCATGTCCGAAACGGTGATGCTTGGCGGTTCATCAGGCAAGGGCAACGCCAGTACTTTGGTGCTGGACAAGGCGGGTGTGTCCAAGCCGATGCTGGGACGTTATGAAATTGAAAAAGAACTCGGTAAGGGTGCGATGGGGGTGGTATATCTCGGCAAAGATCCGAAAATCGGCCGTGTTGTGGCAATCAAGACCATGGCGCTGGCGCAAGAGTTCGAGGCCGATGAACTGGAAGATGTGAAAGCCCGTTTTTTCCGTGAAGCCGAAACAGCCGGTCGTCTCAACCACCCGAACATTGTGACTATGTATGATGCCGGAGAAGAGCATGACCTTGCCTACATAGCAATGGAGTTTCTCAAAGGCAGGGATCTGGTTCCCTACACCAAGCCGGATAATTTGCTGCCTTTGCCCAAGGCGATGAGTATTATTGCGCGCGTTGCCGATGCGCTGGATTATGCGCATAAGCAGAACGTGGTGCATCGCGACATCAAGCCGGCCAATATCATGTACGATTTCGAGGCGGATACGCCCAAGGTGACCGACTTCGGCATTGCGCGTATCACCGACTCAAGCAAAACAAAAACCGGCATGGTATTGGGTACGCCTTCTTTCATGTCGCCTGAGCAACTTGCCGGCAAGAAGATCGAAGGGTCTTCCGACCTGTTTTCTTTGGGCGTCAGTTTGTACCAAATGGCTTGTGGTAAGCTTCCATTCGAAGGGGATTCGATGGCGCAATTAATGTTTCGGATAGCAAATGAACCGCATATGGATATCCTGAGCATCAAACCAGACTTGCCCGCATGTTTGGTGGCGATCATTAACCGATCCTTGGCCAAGCAGATCGGGGATCGCTATGCCAATGGCGCTGAAATGGCCCATGCGTTGCGCCAATGTGCTGCCAGCATATAAGGGGATATTGATGAAGATTGCAGAGGCGTTGGAAGTATTCAGCCAGACCCACCCCGGCATGGTACGCTCCCATAATGAAGATAGTGTAGCGTGCGATCCGGCCTGTGGCCTGGTGGTATTGGCTGACGGCATGGGAGGGTACAATGCGGGCGAAGTGGCGAGCGGCATTGCCGTTTCAGTGGTCGTGACGGAAGTCAGTCACCGTTTGCAGAACGCCAGCCCGGTGGAACGCGGAGAGAGGGACGGAGAGGATCTGGGTGTGTCGCTGTTGCGCGGCAATATTCAGAAAGCCAATGCTTCTATTTTTAATGCTGCGCAGAGTCAGCCACAGTATGCGGGGATGGGAACGACCATCGTCTCCGGACTGTTTTATGACAACCGTGTGGCGGTCGGACATGTCGGTGATTCACGTATGTACCGATTGCGCGGCGAGATGCTGGAAACGATCACCAGGGATCATTCCCTGCTGCAGGAACAGATAGATAGCGGGATGATCAGCGTTGAAGATGCCCGCTTGTCCAAGAACAAGAATCTGGTGACACGAGCGGTCGGGATCGATGCGGATCTGGAGCCGGAAATCCATGTGCATGATGTGATGGTGGGCGATATTTACCTGCTGTGCTCGGACGGTTTGAACGACATGGTAGAGGACGATGATATTCAGGCTACGCTCCATGCGTTGCAGAGCAATTTGCCGCTTGCGGCAGATCAGTTGATACAAATGGCGAACGATAACGGCGGTCGCGATAATGTTTCGGTGATACTGGTAAAGATAAAGGGCAGATTTGCCGCGCCGCGTGGTTGGCTGGCTAAATTGCTAAGTTGGTTTGAGAGATAATTAGTACGAGGGTTACGACTATGGCGGCAAAATTGATACTTAGCATGGATGGGGCGGTAATCAAAGAATACCCCCTTAATAAAGAGCGCATGACCATCGGGCGCAAGGCACACAACGACATCGCCATCGACAATTTGGCGGTGAGCGGCGAGCATGCTGCGATCGTTACTATCCTGCATGACTCCTTCCTTGAGGATCTGGATAGTACCAACGGACTGGAAGTGAATGGCAAACCAACTAAAAAGCATTTCCTGCAAAACAATGATGTAATCGAAATCGGCAAGTACAAGCTGAAATACATCAACGATCAAATCACGCAGACTACTCCGGCTGACTTTGAAAAGACCATGATTCTGCGTGCACCCGTTAAGCAGGCTACTCCAGCCCCGGGTGCGAACAAACCGGCTGCGATGCATGGTTATATGCCAACGAAAGCCGATAGTAAATCGACGCTTGAAGCAGCAGCAGAAAGGACCGGTAAGTTCGAAGCACCCAAGCCGGCCGTTTCTGCCCAGGCTGCTGCGCCAGCAAAGCCGGCACAACCAGTTGCCCCTGCGGCTGCTCCACAAGCTGGAGCTTCAAAACAGGTCGCTGTGGTGCAAGTTTTGACCGGACCTAATGCCGGAAAGGAACTCGAGTTGGTAAAAAACCTCACCACTCTAGGCAAGCCTGGCATGCAGGTGGCGGTACTGACTCGTCGCCCGCATGGTTACTTCATTACGCATGTCGAAGGGGAAAGTTTCCCGTTGGTGAATGGCAAGGCGCTGACCAATCAGCCACACCAATTGAATGAACACGATGTGATTGAACTGGCCGGGGTCAAGATGGAATTCTATTTCAAGGGATAGATGTGGACAGGGGACAGCAGGCTGATGATGGTATAGCCAATGACTTGCCCAACGTTTTTTGCTGGGTTAGCGCGAATCAACCTGCCATCCCGCAAAAAAACCCGATACCGGTGTCGGTTATAAAAACCCGACCAAGCGGGAAATCAGCTTTGCATAGCCATTCGGCCAAGTCACCAAAAGACGGTGACATAAGCCGCTGGTTAACGTTATCCAAAACGCCGGTTATGTCTCCTGTCTCCCGTGTAGCGTCGTGAAAAAAAATGCAATCTTGATTGGAATTGGCCTGCTGATATCCTTGTTATTTGTCGGTAGTGCCGCCCGTTTCTACAGATTGGATTTTGTCGAGCAGCTGTCTGCCATTATTTACGATTATCGATTGCGGCTGACCATGCCGCGCACGCTGGATGATCGTATCGTTATTGTCGACATAGACGAAAAAAGCCTGAAGGAAGAGGGACGCTGGCCATGGGGGCGTGACCGTTTGGCCCTGTTGATGGACAAGCTGTTCGATAAATATGGCGTAGCGGTAGTGGGCTTTGACGTTGTTTTTGCCGAAAAAGATGAGAGCTCAGGACTCAAGGTGTTGCAGAAGCTCGGGGAAAACCAACTCAAGGGCGATCAGTCGTTTCAAGCTACGCTTAGCCAGATTCAACCGCAACTGGATTATGACAAGCTGTTTGCCGGCAAGATCAAAAATCGCAAGGTGGTGCTGGGGTATTATCTGACCAATCAGGCAGACCAGCATGCTTCCGGGATGCTTCCCGAGCCGACCTTCCCGCCCGGAACTTTCAAGGGGCACTCGGTAGAATTCACAACATGGAATGGCTATGGCGCCAATCTTCCCGAGTTGCAGCAAGCCGCTGCGAGCGCGGGACATTTCAACCCATTGGTTGACTTTGATGGTCGCGTACGCCGCGTGCCGATGCTTGTAGAATACAACGGCGCATATTATGAGTCGTTATCGCTGGCAATGGTTCGCACCTTGCTGGGCCAAACAAAATTGTTGCCCGGCTATGCCGAAGTCAAGGCCGGCGGGTATGCCGGTATGGAGTGGCTGGAACTGGATGCGACCGGGGGCAGGATAAAAATACCGGTTGATAATGATGTGGCAACTTTTGTTCCGTACCGCGGTGCACAGGGGAGTTTTCGCTATATTTCGATAACAGACGTGCTGCATGACCGCGTTGAACCTGCACAACTGAAGGACAAGATCATTCTGGTGGGTACAACCGCTCCCGGGTTGCTGGATATGCGCTCCACGCCGGTGGCGGAGGTTTACCCGGGGGTGGAAGTCCACGCCAGCATGATTTCCGGCATTCTCGATCAAAATCTGAAAGAGCGGCCCGCTTATATGCTGGGCGCAGAAGTGGTTTGGTTGTTGTTGATCGGCATTGGTTTGAGTTTTTTGTTGCCATTATTCACTCCGGCCAAAGCGATTCTCGCTTCCGTTTTTACACTCATTTCTACGGCAGGACTGAGTTTGGCCGTCTGGCAGTATGGGAATGTGTTGATGCCAGTGGCAAACAGCCTGGTGATGATCGCTTTGTTATTCGCCTTCAATATGTCTTACGGTTACTTCTTCGAGTCGCGTACCAAACGGCAGATTACCGGGCTGTTCGGGCAATATGTGCCGAGTAAAGTGGTCGAGGAGATGGTGAAGCACCCGGAAAGCGTGTCCATGGAAAGCCAAAGCCGTGATATGACCATCCTGTTTTCAGATGTGCGCGGCTTTACCACCATCTCGGAAGGATTGGACCCAAAAGAATTATCATTGCTGATGAGTGAGTTTTTGACTCCCTTGACGCGGGTGATCTATAAATACCGCGGCACGATCGACAAGTATATGGGCGACTGCATCATGGCTTTTTGGGGAGCGCCGCTGCCGGACAAGGATCATGCGCGGAACGCCATTCTTGCAGGTATCGAGATGCAAGCGACTTTGCAGGCATTGCAACCGCGCTTCAAGGAACGCGGTTGGCCGGAAATTCAGGTTGGCGTGGGCATCAATACCGGGCGCGTCAGCGTCGGCAACATGGGCTCGGAAGAGCGAGTTGCCTATACGGTAATGGGCGATGAAGTGAACTTGGCATCACGTCTGGAAGGTATCACCAAACAATACGGGGTGGGTATCATCGTCGGTGAGAATACCCGGAACCTTGTGAAGGATTTCCTGTATCGCGAACTTGACCACGTGCGGGTAAAAGGTAAAGATAAGCCCGTGGCGATTTACGAACCGCTTGCATTGATCGGTGAAGCGAGCAAAGCGCTTCATGATGAAGTCAAGTTGTTTCATGAAGTGCGCCGCCTGTATCGCAAACAGGATTGGGATCAGGCAGAATTGCAACTGATGAATCTGCAGCGCATATCGCCGGACACTGCCCTGTACAGAATCTACGCGGAGCGGGTGATCTACTTCCGTGCAAAGCCATCCGATGCGGATTGGGACGGGGTGTTTGTGTTCCAGACCAAGTAAGCCGGTAAAATTCTCAGGACACACAGGATAAGATGAAACTCAGAGTATTGGGATGCAGCGGTGGAATAGGTGGCAATCTGCGCACCACTTCGTTCCTGCTTGATCATGACGTGCTGATTGATGCCGGTACCGGGGTGGGGGAGCTCAGTCTGGCAGAGCTGGTTATGATTGATCATGTTTTCGTCACCCACTCTCACCTCGACCATATCGCCTCCATTCCGTTCATGGTTGACAGCGTCGGATTGATGCGCGATCGTCCATTGACAGTTTATGCAAGCGAGGAGACGCTGGACATCCTCAAGCAGCATATTTTCAATTGGAAAATATGGCCGGATTTCAATGAGATTCCCAATGCACAGCAACCTTACATGCGTTACCAGGCTATGGAACTGGGCGAGACTGTTGTCCTGAATGGACGCAAGATAACTTCCATCCCCGCCAATCATGTTGTGCCTGCGGTGGGCTATCATCTGGACAGCGGCAAGGCGAGCCTGGTATTCAGCGGGGATACCACCACCAATGATGCGTTATGGAAGGTAGTCAACAAAATTGAAAATTTGCGTTACCTTGTCATCGAGACTGCATTTTCAAACAGTGAAAAGGATATAGCGGTAATTTCCAAGCATCTGTGCCCCAGTATGCTCGCTACTGAGCTGGTCAAATTCAAACGACACGAAGCAGAGATATTCATCACTCATCTCAAACCGGGTGAGCTTGAATTGACGATGCAGGAGATAGAAGATTGTGTGAGCGGGATGATCCCCAAGATGTTGTTGAACAATCAGGAATTCGAACTTTAATGCTGGCGATGAGTTACACACAAGGCATCAAAATTCTAGCTGGACATGAACCATGGTTGATGCCGGGTCCGGAACGGCAGCAGTCTAATGAGGCGGGCGAGGGAGTGGAATGAATACAGTAATTGCGACCAATAAAGCGGCAGGCAATGCCGGCGATATGAGCCTCAGGCTCGAATTCACCAAGAATCTGAATCAGGTCAACAATAAGATACACGCCACCGGCAACGTTGATGAAATCATGCTGGAGGTCAGCAAAGACATCTGCGCGCTGTTCAATGCAGATCGGCTGACCATCTATGTCGTGGGCGAAGACAACATCTCGCTTGTTTCCAAGGTCAAGACCGGCCTCAATTCTTTCAAGGATCTCAAGTTGCCCATCGCTGAGCAAAGTCTTGCCGGTTATGCGGCGATGCATAAAAAACTGCTAAACATCAAGGATGTCTATGATGAGAAGGAGTTGGGAAAATACAGTTCGCATCTGCGTTTTTTGCAGGAAGTAGACAAGCGTACCGGATACCGCACCAAGCAAATGCTGGTCGCCCCGATTCTGGATGCTGCCAGTGGCGATCTTGTTGGCGTCATTCAGGTCATCAATAACAAGGCGGGCGTTCCCTTTACGGCGATGATAGAAGAGGGCGTGCGGGAATTGTCGCAGACCATGGCGGTGGCGTTGCGCCAGCATCAGCGCCAGCAGCACAGCACGGCCAAGACCAAATATGACTATCTGGTTGCCGACGCGGTGCTTTCTGCAGCGGAATTCGAGTTGGCGACGCGCACCGCACGGCGCAAGGGCATAGACATCGAGGAGGTGCTGCTGGACGAATTTCAAGTCAGCGTCGCCGCCTTGGGCAAGGCGCTATCCAGCTTTTTTGGAGTCCCTTACGAACCATACCGGGGCGATCGCCTCAAGCCTACCGAGTTATTGAAAAATCTGAGGCGCGAATATGTGGAAAGCAGCCATTGGCTCCCGGTCGAAGAAAGTCAGGAGGGACTGATGATTTTGACTACTGATCCGGAGCGGATTCAGGCTTCGCGGGTGGTCAATAACATTTTCTCCAAGAGTCGCCTGATTTATAAAGTGTGCTCGCAACGCGAATTCAAGCAAACCCTGGATTTGTTTTATGGTGGCAGCGCTGTTTCGGATGGCAGCGGCGTTCTTGCGGGCGATGAGTCGTCCATGGACGATTTATTGACTAGCTTGGGTGGGGAAGAAGAGGAAAGTTCCGGTATCAGCCAGGAGGATGTCAGCGCTGCAGCCGACAACGAACTGGTCAAACTGGTCAACAAGGTCATCGTGGATGCCTACCGCATGGGAGCCTCCGACATACACATCGAACCCGGACCGGGCAAAGCCAAGACGCAGATTCGGGTGCGCAAGGATGGTTCACTGCTGAATTATATCGAAGTGCCATCCACCTACCGCAATGCGCTGGTGACACGCCTCAAGATCATGTGCGACCTGGATATTTCCGAGAAACGCAAACCGCAGGATGGCAAGATCAAGTTCAAGAAATTCGGCCCGCTGGATATCGAGTTGCGCGTGGCAACTATACCGTCACAGGGCGGTGTGGAAGACGTGGTGATGCGTATCCTGGCTTCGGGTGAACCATTGCCATTGGAAAAGATGGGTTTTTCCGCGCGTAACTCCGAGTTGGTAAAAGCCACGGTCAGCAAGCCATACGGTCTGTTCTTCGTGTGCGGCCCGACCGGCTCCGGCAAGACCACCACGCTGCATTCCATCCTGAAATACATCAACAAACCGGACACCAAGATATGGACTGTCGAAGATCCGGTGGAAATCACCCAGAAGGGGCTGCGCCAGGTGCAGATCAACAAGAAAGCCGGCCTGGATTTCGCCACCATTATGCGAGCCTTTCTGCGTGCCGATCCGGATGTGATCATGGTCGGGGAAATGCGCGACAAGGAAACCGTGTCCATCGGCATCGAAGCCTCGCTGACGGGTCACTTGGTGTTTGCCACCCTGCACACCAACAGCGCACCGGAATCAATTATTCGCCTGCTGGACATGGGGATGGACCCGTTCAATTTTGCCGATGCATTGCTGGGAATTCTCGCGCAACGTTTGGCCAAACGCTTGTGTGCCGACTGCAAAAAACCGCATATCGCAACAGCAGATGAAATAAAATTGATGCTGGATGAATATAGCATCGAGTTGACCAATACTGCGACTTGGAAGAAGGATCCGTCTGCCGCGATAAAAGCTCTGTATGCCGAATGGCGAAAGCTGTTCGCCGATGAAAAAGGACAATTTACGATCTATGGGCCGGTCGGATGTGAAAAATGCTCCGGCACCGGTTATCGCGGGCGAGTGGGCTTGCATGAGTTGCTGATTGGCTCCGACCCTGTGAAGAAGGCCATACAGGAACATGCGCGCGTCGCCGAGCTATTGGCCATCGCGCTGGACGAAGGCATGCACACATTAAAGCAAGACGGGATGGAGAAGGTGCTGCAGGGCGTTACCGATATGCATCAGGTGCGCGCAGTTTGTATCAAATAATAAATCGCATGAATTCTTCCGACAATCTTCTTCATCGCCTCAAGGATCTCAATGAGATCGGCATCGCCCTGTCTCAACAACGCGATCTCAACAGCCTGTTGGAAACCATTCTGGTGGCGGCGATGCGCATTACGCACGCCGATGCCGGCACGCTCTACCTGCACGAACAGGAGCAGCGAGTGCTGCGCTTTGAAATTTTGCGCAACAACACGCTGGATAAGGCGATGGGCGGCACCAGTGGCATACCGATCACTTTTTATCCGATCCAGCTATACGACGATGCCGGCAAGCCCAATCACGCCATGGTGGTGAGCCACTCGGCACTCAGCGGTGAAACCGTGAATATTCCCGATGCCTATATGGCGGAGGGCTACGATTTTTCCGGAACAAAAAAATTTGATGCCAAGACCGGTTATCGTTCCCAGTCGTTTTTGACTGTACCGATGCGCAACCACGAGAATGAAGTCATCGGGGTGTTGCAATTGATCAATGCGCAAGATCAGAAAAGTGGCGCGATCATCCCATTCTCCAGGGATGACCAGCAGTTGCTGGAATCGCTTGCTTCACAGGCGGCCATTGCATTGACGAATCGTCATCTCATCGATCAACTGGAAGAGCTGTTTGAAGCTTTCATCCAGCTCATCAATACCGCGATCGATGACAAGTCGCCCTATACCGGTGGCCACTGCGCGCGCGTGCCGGCGCTGACCATGATGCTGGCCGAAGCGGTCAATCGCACTGCACAAGGCCCGCTCAAAGATTTTATGATGACCGACAAAGACCGGCGCGAATTAAAGATTGCCGGCTTGCTGCATGATTGCGGCAAGATCACCACACCCGTGCACGTGGTGGATAAGGCCACCAAGCTGCACACCCTCTTTGACCGGATCCAACTGCTGGATACCCGTTTCGAAGTGCTCAAGCGCGATGCCGAGATCGCGATGTTGCGCGAAATTGCGGCAGCAGGTGCCGATGTTCAGCGGATCGAGGCTGCCCGCCAAAACTACGCAGCGCGAGCGATGCAGCTTGACCGGGATCGCGAATTTCTGCGTCACTGCAATGTTGGCAGCGAAGCAATGTCCGACGAGGCGCAGCATCGTGTGCGCCAGATCGCCGCTTATCAATGGCGCGATGGCGATGGCGAGGCGAGTAATTTTCTCAGTGAAAACGAAATCGAAAATCTCACCATACGTGGCGGAACATTGACGGCGGCGGAGCGCCAAATCATCAACCATCACATCGAAGTCACCATCAAGATGCTGGAATCGCTGCCTTGGCCCAGGCATCTCAAAAACGTCCCTGAATATGCCGGCGGGCACCATGAACGCATGGACGGAAAGGGCTATCCGCGCGGTTTGACGCGCGAACAGATGTCGGTGCAAGCCAGGGTCATGGGCATCGCCGATATTTTCGAGGCGCTCACTGCCAAGGACAGACCTTACAAAAAAGGCAAAACCCTCACCGAATCCCTGACCATCCTTGGCAAGTTCAAGCTGGGCGGGCATATCGACCCTGATTTGTTCGATGTCTTCATACGCGAAAAAGTCTATCTCGACTATGCCAAACAATTTCTTGCGCCAGAGCAGATTGATAACGTGGATTTGGGCAAAATTCCGGGTGTCAACCTGGATTCATAATGGACAGTATCCGAGGATGGCTGCCAAAAAATGTCATTTAGTGACAACAATGGTTGGCCGCAACGGACACATCGCTCGGGTTATAAAACTTACTATCAAGGAAATCATCAAGTTGCAATATTGGTGTGGTTATTGCGTTGATGCTGCTGCCTACATAATGACGTTAGTGTTTTTAATTCAAGCGAGAACAACTTTAAAATATGCACAGCATACAAAAAGGCTTTACCCTGGTCGAATTGATGATCGTGGTAGCGATCATCGGTATTCTGGCTGCGGTGGCGATCCCGGCTTATCAGGATTACACCGTCAAATCCAAAGTGGCGGAAGGCACAAGCTTGGCCTCTCCCGGGCTGGCTTCCATGGGCGTTTCCTGCAGCGAGAATTTTATGAACAATATTTCGGCTAACTATAATGAGTCTCTCGGCATAAATCCCGCAGCTCAAATCAATGGTAAATATGTGGCCTCCGTCCTGGCTCGAATTACCCAGGAACAGGCTGCCAACACTTCTGGTATCGGCACGATCACGGTCACATTCAAAAGTGCAATCCCGGAAGTGGCCGGTGCGTGCTACACCTATATAGGTACCTGTGCGTCCGGTGTCGGTTTGATATGGGCTGTTGTACCTGGCGATGCCGCCAACGCCAATATTGGCACTGCGGGAAACGACTGCGGTAGCCTTTCATATCCGCCCAAGTTTCTGCCTAAATCTGATAGTGCTTAATGCAGCATAAAGAGAAGGGGGCCATGAAACCCCTTTCTCATCGGGTCAGTAAATCAAGCTGGATGTATTGACACAAGCCGCTTGTTCCTTCGTGGCTGGCGGGCATCCGGGTATAATCGTTCCTGTATTTCGTATTGCGTACCCGCCCAGTTTTTTCATACGCGCAATTTTACGAAACTGTGCCATTCCTGCTAATTCTTTTTATTAAGCCACCGCTCAAACATTTCCACGTAGGCGTTTTCCAGATTCATCGCCAGATTTTCTGGGTCGCACAACGGGCTGCGGGCCATACGTTCGCGCTGCCCGGAACGGAGTGTCTTGCGCTGTTTCAAATTTTGGGCAAGTGCGACAACCTTATCAAGGTATTCTGCTTCAGAATGGGCTATCCATTCCGGATGGCCGATGGCGTTCAGGATCGCGGCTGTCGCTCGCGACGTCACGCGGTCTCCTATCAAAGTGATGACTGGCGCACCCATCCACAATGCGTCGCAGGTGGAGGTGACGCCGCCCATCGCACCGACAGGATCAAGCACTATGTCCAGCCGGTTGTAATAGGCCATGTGTTCACGCCAGTTGTGCGTGACGCTGCCGTCCTGAAGTTCGATACGCTCCGGCGGGATGCCATGGCTATTCATGACATCCAGTATGCGTTGGCGATTGGCGATATCGGCCAGCTCCTTGGTCTTCAGCAACAACCGCCCTTCCGGCAAAGCGTGGAGCACCTTGGCCCAAAGGGCCAGAGTCGCTGGTGTTAATTTGCCCAGTTGATTAAAGCTCCCCACCCACACAGTATCGTCCGGGGCCGGCTGCCAGTTTGGCGGCGGCGCATCTTTGCCGTCGTAGCTCCAGGAGACACGGGGCAAGCGCCAAACCTGTTCGCTGAAGTGGCTGTCCGATTCTGGCGGTGTCAGTATGTCGTCGCCAATCCAGTAGTCCATCTCGGTCAGCCCCGTGCTGGCGAAATAGCCCAGATAATAAGTCTGCACCGGCGCTGCGCGGCGGGCGAATACCCCCAGGCGGTTGAGTGCCGTATGGCCCGAGAGGTCAATGAGCACATCTATGCCGTCCGCCTCGATACGATCCCGGATTGCGGCGTCGCCCATCCCCGTGATGAGGGTCCAGTGCTCCACCAAGGCCTGCAACCGCTCCGTGACAGCATCCCGCAGCACGTTGTTTGAGTAGGCGAACAATTCAACACGTGTCCGGTCATGATGGGTAAAGAGCTGTTCTATAAAATGGCTTACCGCATGCTGGCGAAAATCTCCCGATACGTAGCCCACCTTCAGCCGTCTGCCGGCCAGAGGCGGGCGCTGAAAAACCCGGCGGTGAGCCGCCTGGCGATCCTGTTCGGGCAAGCAACCCTGTTCCCAGTTGCGTGCCTGGATCAGATACTCATCGGGATCAATCAAGGCGTGGTAGCTGTAGAGGAACATGAGGCTGCTGTGCGCAATGGAGTGATCAGGCTTGAGTTGTATTGCCCGCCGGTAACTGGCCTCGGCCTCGGCCAACCGACCCAGCTCCCGGAGAGTGACGGCCAGGTTGCTGTGCGCATTGGCGTGATCAGGGTTGAGCTGTAGTGCCTGCCGGTAAATGGTTTCGGCCTCGACAAACCGCCCCATGCCCTGCAAGGTGGCGCCCAGATTGATGTGTGCTTCGGCATTATCAGGCTTGGACTGCAGCGCTCGCCGGTAACTGGCCTCCGCCTCTACTAGCCGTCCCATATCCTTGAGAGCGTTGCCAAGGTTGCTGTGCACTTCAGAGAAATCGGGCTTGATTTGCAGTGCTCGCTGATAACTGATTACTGCTTCGTCCAGCCGGCCCATATCCTTAAGGACATTGCCCAGGTTGCTATGACCTTCAGCGAAATCAGGCATGCGCTCCAGCACTCGCCGGTAACTGGCCTCGGCGTCGGCTAGCCGTCCCAGATCGGTGTATATGTTGCCAAGCTTGAAATGCGCATCGGCGAAATCCGGCTTGATCTCCAGTGCACGCCGAAAGCTGGCTTCGGCCTCAGGCAGGAGGTGTTGATCGTTATAGAGTATCTCTCCCAGGCGGTAATGAGCGTCTGCAAAATCAGGTTTGAGGGTAATCGTTTTCTGGTAGCTGGCGACAGCTTCGCTCAGATTGCCTTGCTCCTGCAACACGATGCCAAGATTGAAATGCACTTCCACATAAGCAGGCCGGGTTGAAAGCGCAGTTCCGTAGCAGGAGACAGCTTTATCGAGCTCCCGAGTATGCAAATACAAATTTCCCAAATAAAAATGGTACTCGGGTATGCCGGGATTGTGTGCAATTCCCTTGGTGATGACTTCTTGGGCCTCTGCAATTTTGCCATGCTGAAAAAGTACGTAGCACAAATCACGGTAAGCAAATTCGTGATCTTGGTCTAACTCCAGCGCCCGCCGGAAATGATAAATGGTGTCTTCCAGCTTGCCCTGGGTCTGGTAAATCGTCCCCAGCATGTAATATGCGTCGGCAATATTTGGGTCGATTGCAAGAGCGGTTTTCAAGCAATGTTCGGCATCCGCGTAGTTGCCTTGCTCCTTTAATACAAAACCCAGATTGCTATGGGCTTTCGCGTAGTCTGGATCAAGTGCAATGGCGTGCTGGTAGCATGTTTTGGCATCTTCCAGATCGCCGTTCCGCAAATGCGCATCGCCCTGTTGTTTGTAAGTGACGCTTTCTTCAGCAGAGTAAGCAGGTGCCGGCAGTTTCTTGTCCGGTTTATTCGAATCATCTTCAAACACGGTTGGCTCGGAAGGTGAAATAAGGTTTTTGATCCGCTTGAACATCGTCATTGTTTCGTTGGCAATATCAGCATTGCAGCATCGGCACTTCGGTCAACGTCATTGATGTGTGCTGGATCGTGGCTTGCAGCGAGCAATGTGAATTTGATATGCATCAGCCTGTATTTTTTCGTGGCGTGCGAGTAATCGCAAAAGCCTAATTGATTTTCGCCATTCTGTACAGATATTGCTTGCTGCAAATACCTGTTGTACTGATGGTGCTCATGCGAGAAACCACAACGGGATTTTAACCCAAGCCGTAGCGAGGACGTACGCT
>DHIV01000038.1:0-221 GCA_002403995.1 Gallionella sp. UBA4737
TAGTACTTCTTTGCCTTGTCGGTTCTGCAGACGAGAATTTACCTGAAGCCTATCCCCATCAAGCACTCTAATTTTTAAGCGATTACTATTTGAAAACTCGAATACAGTTAACTGCTCATTTTTTGTTGAGAGGCAAATCGTGCCGGTTAACAATTTCAAATCCCGCGCAGGCTCAACAAAAATTTGCACCGTATCAGGAGAGTTCGGTCTTTTGATACCCT
>DHIV01000038.1:474-886 GCA_002403995.1 Gallionella sp. UBA4737
GAGAGTTCGGTCTTTTGATACCCTTCCAAACGTATAAAACCTCGTCAGTGATCTTGAGACTTCCGTGGTGAGCTGCATCGTGGCACGAAGGACAGATTGCAATCATATCGGCTGAGTTATGGCACTTGTAGACGGCCCAATGCTTGATGTGGTGGATGTGGACGCGCCAATTAGAGCATCCTGGATTTGCACACTTCCCCCCAGCCTCGTTAACTAGCTGCCTTTTTTGTGCAGGTTTTATTTTTCTTATGCTCTGCACCATTTGAGGATAACTAAAGTAGGTTAGACACCATCAAAACGTCTGCGCAACGTGACGAGCGCAGCTCAGACGAGGAGAAAGGCAGCGAAAAACCGGAATGTATAAAATATACATTAGGATTTTGAGCTGCTTTTCGACGAAGTATCACCAAGC
>DHIV01000038.1:1148-6852 GCA_002403995.1 Gallionella sp. UBA4737
CTTTTCGACGAAGTATCACCAAGCGCATAACCAATGACTTAGTTGGCGTAGTTTGGCAACTTAGTCAGATGGCTATAACCATCCGCTTGGCCACCGTTTTTTGGTGGCTTAGCGGAATGGCTAGTGGTTTCATCAGTCGTTTCATCAGTGGTTGCCCAGAGGGCTTTAGCCCTGAACCCAAGCCCGCGCTTCCTCATAATCCCTAAACACACATATATCCGCATCGACGAAGATGCGCGACAGCCATGCCTGCCAGGTGATCCACTGGTTGTCGGTGACCACGGCGATCTTGCTGAAGTCGTGGTTGTGTTCGCGGCGGAAGAACTTGACCTCTTCCCAGGCCACGTCGAGGGTATAGCGGACCATCGCGCGCAGGTCGAACAACAGGTTTAGTTCGCCGGGGGATTTCAGCTTGTATAAGGTTTGTTCTTCGAAGGTCTTGAAGTCGGCGATGTTGAATTCGCCAAGGACGGCGATGTTGACGAGGTTTTTGGATTGTTCGATGGTGATCATTTTCTGCTCCTTAATTATTGTTTTGGAGACGGGTGTTTGGGTGTCAGGCGTAAGCTTAACACACCGCCCGCGATGATGAATGCCATGCCCAGCCAGCTGGAGAGCGGCAGCACTTCATCCCACAGCAGGATGCCGAACAGGCTGGCGAATATGATGGTGCTGTACGCCATGCTGCCGACCACCAGCATGTTGCCGATGCGGTAGGCGCGCGTCATGGCGAGTTGCGCGAGCGTGGCGGTGCTGCCCAACCCGAGCAGGATGGCGAAGCTCGGCAGCGTGATGGCATGCACGGTGCCGAACAGCATCCACACGCCGCTGCCGACGGAGGCAGTCAAACTGAAATAGAACACGATGCGCGTTTCCGGTTCGCCGATAGCGCCGAGTTGTTTGACGTTGAGATAGGCGACCGCGGCGAGGAAGCCGGAGATCAGGCCGAGCAGGCCGGGCAGCAGTTGATCGTGTTGCAGGGTCGGGTGCAACAGCAGCACCACGCCGCCGAATCCCAGCGCGATCGCGATGGTCAGCGGCAGATGGAATCTATCCTTGAACACCAGCATGGTGAGCAGGGTGAGGAACAGCGGCGCGGTGTAATTGAGCGTGACGGCAGTGGCAAGCGGCAGCACGGTAATGCAGTAGAAGAACAGCGCGAGGGCGACCGAACCGGAAATGCCGCGCCACAGGTGGTTGCGCCAGTATTCAGTGGCAACGCTGATGCGCTGTGACCGCATGATGAGGTAGACCAGCAACAGCCCGAAGAACGAGCGGTAGAACACCAGTTCGATATGCGAGAAGTAGGGCACGCCGAGTTTGACGAACACGCCCATGCAGCCGAACAGCAGTCCGGCGACAAGCATCCAGAGTGAACCTGTGTTCTTTGGTGTCATACCAGTTGCAACCCCCATCCTAGCCTTCCCCCTGCCAGGGGGAAGGGAATATGCCTCCTCTCCCGCAGGCGGGAGATAACCAGCGACTTGCCCGCTTGCGGGCTTAGTCGAATGGCTAGTTGTTCCATCAGGATTGAGGAGAGGGGTGTGGAATAACCGCTAAAGATGCGAAGCAAGATTGCGGCGCAGATACTCGTGGAAGTGCAGCATGCCGTCTTCGGTGGGCGACTGGTACGGGCCCTGTTCTTCGATGCCGCGCTGGTACAGCGACTTGCGCCCCTGGTGCATCCTGAGACAGATGAAGTCGTCCTCGACGGCCGTTTCGTTATAGGCCTGTTGTTCCGCTTTCACGTATTCGCGCTCGAACAGCACGATGTCCTCGAGGTAATAGAATTCGACGATGTTGGTGCAGGCTTCCGGACCGCGCGGCACGAGGGTGCTGACCACCAAAGTGCCGGGATACCACTCGACCATGATGTTGGGATAATAGGTCAGCCAGATCGCGCCGTATTTCGGCAGTTTTCCGCCGTGATAGCGCAGCACCTGTTCCTGCCATTTTCCGTACACATCGCTGCCGGTCTTGCGCAGCCCGTTGCGGATGCCGACGGTCTGCACGCTGTACTGTTCGCCGAATTCCCACTTGAGGTCGTCGCAATCCACGAAATTACCCAGGCCGGGATGGAACGGTACGACGTGGTAATCCTCCAGATACACCTCGATGAAGGTCTTCCAGTTGAACGCATATTCGTCCACTTGCACGCGATCCAGCATGTAACCGGAAAAATCGATTTCCTGCATCACGCCGACCTTGGCCAGGTCTTTGGCGACATCGCGCTTTCCCGAGAACAGCAGGCCGTTCCAGTTCTGCAGCGGCGATTTGTTCAGGTGCAAACACGGATTTTGCGGGAAGTGCGGCGCGCCGAGCAGTTCGCCGTCGGTCTTGTAGGTCCAGCGGTGCAGCGGGCAGACGATGTGTTGCGCATTGCCGCGGCCCTGCAGCATGACGGCCTGGCGATGGCGGCAGATGTTGCTGAGCAACTCCACGCCGTTCTGATTGCGCACCAGCATCTGCGCCCCGCCTTCCAGCACATGGTAGTCGCCCAGGCTCGGAACCATCAGTTCATGGCCGACGTAATCCGGCCCTTGCGCGAACAACAGGCGTTGCTCGGCTTCCAGTATCCTGGGGTCGAAGTACCAGCCGAGCGGTGGTTGAACCTGAGCCGGACTGAGCTGATTTATGCTGGCGATATTGGACATGCCCTGATTGCGAATATGTTGCGAGGGAGAGGGGGATTGTCCCCGAAATTAATTGGGGGGGCAACAATAATGTCGGCTCATTTCGCGCGCGATACCTTTCTCAACTGGGCATAGTGTTCAGGACGCTGGCTGGCCATCATTTCTTCAAGGAAAAGTCACAGCCAGTCAGAGCGCTTGAAGTGCCGGTAAAGAAAGCCGCAGACTGCAATGATGATGAGCAGCGCAACTGGGTAGCCGTAATCCCATTGCAGTTCCGGCATGAGCTTGAAGTTCATGCCCCAGATGCCGGTAAAAACGGTAGCGATGGCGAAGATCGCCGCCCAGGCGGCCAGTTGTTTGTTGATGACGTTCTGTTCGATGGATACCGTGGACTGGCTGACCAGGATCGCGGTGGTGATGGTGTCGCGCATCGCATCTATCGTGGCGTTGATGCGCGTCAGGTGGTCGTAGACATCGCGGAAATACTCCTGGGTGGTGGTGCAGACCGGAGGGACGCGCCCGCCGTGAAGTTTTCCGGTGGCTTCCATCAGCGGCAACACTGCATGTTTGAGCACCACGGTCTTGCGCTTGAGTTCATATAGCTGCTCGATGTTGGTGAGGGCGTTCCCCTTGTCGAACAGGCGCTCCTCGATGGATTCCAGTTGCGATTCCAGGCCATCAATCACCGGAAAGTAGCGGTCCACCACCGCGTCCATCAACGCATACAGCACGAAGCCCGAGCCCACCCGCAGCAATTCAGGCTCGCGCTCGCAACGTTCACGCACCCCGAGAAAACCCTGGTTGCTGCGGTTGCGGATGGAAAGGATGAAATTGCGCCCGACGAAGACACTGAATTCGCCGACCATCAACTCGGAATCGGCGGCTTCCACTATGTGCATCACCACGAACAGCGTATCGCCGTACTCCTCGATCTTGGGACGCTGATGACCGTGGCGGGCGTCCTCGACCGCCAGGTCGTGCAGCCCGAATTCTTCCTGCATCTTGTCGAGTTCGGCATCGGTGGTATCGCGCAGCGCCACCCAGACGAAACAATCCTTCTTTTGAAGGTAATCACTGATTTCTTCGATGGGAAGGTCGGCGAGTTTGACGCCGTTCTGGTAGGCAACACAATTGATCAGCATGGCGGTTTATGGTCTGTTCATGAGCAGGCGCAGTATAAGCGTTAGTGTGCGACCGTTACAGAACCTGGCACAAAAAATTGTCCGGGGCCGGGCCTTTGGGTAGAATGCGCTTCTTTGCAAGCGGATACTCAGATGGTCGCCAAATCCCAGAAATCACAAGGCTTCGAGGCCGCGATGGCCGAGCTGGAGCAGATCGTCGCAGATATGGAAGCAGGCAAGCTGTCGCTGGAAGATTCGCTGGCTGCCTATAAACGCGGCGCGGAATTGTTGTCGTTCTGCCGTTCCAAACTGGAAGACGCGCAGCAGCAGGTGCGCGTGCTGGAGGACGGCGTGCTGAAAGATTTTTCCGGTACGGGTGAGTCCGGCCTATCCTGATGCGCGCAGATTTTCAGGGCTGGGTCTCGGCCCGGCAATCCCATTTTGAAGAAGTGCTGAGCGAGTTGTTGCCGCGTGCGGAAGCCGCCCCGCAGCGCTTGCATGAAGCGATGCGCTACGCGGTGCTGGATGGCGGCAAGCGCGTGCGTCCGCTGCTGGCGTTTGCCGCAGGCGAACTAGCCGGTGCGGATGCGGCGCGGGTGGATATCGCGGCGGCGGCGGTCGAGATGATCCATGCCTATTCGCTGGTGCATGACGATATGCCGTGCATGGACAACGACGTGTTGCGCCGCGGCAAACCGACTTGCCATGTGCAGTATGACGAGGCGACCGCGCTGCTGGTCGGCGACAGTCTGCAAACGCTGGCGTTTCAACTGCTCGCCGAACATCGTTTGAACGACGACGCGCGGCGCCAGCTGGAAATGATCAAGCTGCTGGCGATGGCCTCCGGTTCGCGCGGCATGGCGGGCGGCCAGGCGATCGACCTCGCCAGCGTCGGCAAGGCGCTCTCGCTCCCGGAACTGGAATTCATGCACATCCACAAGACCGGCGCGTTGATCCGCGCGGCGGTGTTGCTGGGCGCCCACTGCGGTTCGGTCTCCCCCATCCAACTGGACAAGCTGGATCGGTTCGGCAAGCTGATCGGCCTGGCGTTCCAGGTGGTGGACGATGTGCTGGACTGCGAGGCGGATACCGCCACGCTGGGCAAAACGGCGGGCAAGGATGCGGATAACGGCAAGCCGACTTATGTCAGCCTGCTCGGCATTCAAGACGCGCGCGACATGGCGCAACGGTTGCATCGCGAGGCGCTGGAATCACTGGCAGGATTCGGCGATTCCGCACAACGCCTGCGCGAGTTGGCTGACTTTATTGTGTTACGAAAGTTCTGATGTATTCACTGCTCAACACCATCAATACCCCCGATGACCTGCGTCATCTTGACCGCGCGCAGTTGCCGCAATTGGCGAGCGAGTTGCGCGAATTTCTGGTCGAATCGGTGAGCAAGACCGGAGGGCATTTGTCTTCCAACCTGGGCACGGTCGAGCTGACCATCGCGCTGCACTACATCTACGACACGCCGGAAGACAAGCTGGTCTGGGATGTCGGCCATCAGACTTACGCTCACAAGATCCTGACCGGACGGCGCGAGGCGATGAGCAAGCTGCGCATGGCGGGCGGCATCTCCGGTTTCCCCAAGCGCGAAGAAAGTCCGTACGACACTTTCGGCACCGGGCATTCCAGCACCTCGATCTCGGCGGCGCTGGGCATGGCGGTGGCGGCGCAACTGCAAGGTTCCGAGCGGCGTGCCGTGGCAGTCATCGGCGACGGCGCGCTGAGCGGCGGCATGGCCTTCGAGGCGCTGAACAACGCCGGTGCGATGGATGCGAACCTGCTGGTGATCCTCAATGACAACGATATGTCCATCTCGCGCCCGGTCGGCGCGCTGAACAATTATCTGGCCAGGCTGATGTCGGGGCGTTTTTATGCGGCGATGCGACGCGGCAGCGAGAAAGTGTTGAAGGGTATGCCGCCGGTGCTGGAATTCGCCAAGCG
>DHIV01000136.1:0-136 GCA_002403995.1 Gallionella sp. UBA4737
GGAAACCGGCCTCAACCTGATGCCTACCATCGCGCGGCTGGAGCGGTCACGCAGCTGGTATGGCGGGATTCTGAAATTGTAATTAATCGCATACCAATTTGCGTTAGAAACGGCATGTGTGTAGGAGCGGGCCATG
>DHIV01000136.1:245-12909 GCA_002403995.1 Gallionella sp. UBA4737
AGGAGCGGGCCATGCCCGCGAACACCTTGGTCGCGGGCATGGCCCGCTCCTACGAGTGCCCGACCAAAATTTTTTCGGACATCCGGCATAATTACTGTCGTTTTAAACACAGGTTGGAATCAGAACTCGAACTGCCGCCCCTGCTCCAGCCGCACCGGTTGAAACTTCGCGCAGGCCGCGGCGACTTCCGCCATGATCAAATCTTCCTTGCCCGGTTCCAGGTGGGTGATCAGCAGTGCCACCGGGCGTTGCAGCCGTGCCAGTCCCTGCGCCAGCAGCGCTGCAGTCATATGCCCGGATCGCGCCGCGCCGCTAGCATTGGCATTGAGGAACGTGGTCTCTATCATCAGGTAGCGCAGGTTTTCGATGGCGTTCAGCGCCATCCAGAATTCCTCGCAGTCCGTGGTGTCACCCGAGTACACGAAACTTTCCTTCCCGCTATCCAGGCGGTAACCCACTGCGGGCACCGCGTGGCGCGCCGGCAATGGAGTGATGCGCCTGTGGCCCAGCAGCACAGTCTCGCCGGGCGTGATCGGGACAAAGCGGATGTATGGATCATCAACTGCCGGCAGCACGCTGTAATCCGGCCACAGCTTGCCGCCCAGCAGGTTCTGCTTCAGCGCGTCTATGGTCTGTGGCAACGCATGCACCAGCAGCGGCCGCTTGCGCAAAAATGCCGCCGCATCGGCAAGCAGCGGAATGAAGCCGCAGTGATCGAGGTGCGAGTGGGTCAGGAAAACATGATCCACCCTGGCCATCTGCTCCAGGCTCAATTCACCCGCGCCCATGCCGGCATCGATCAGGACATCGTCGTCCAGCAGCAGCGCGGTGGTGCGACGCGCACCGCCGATACCGCCATGACAGCCGAGTACGGCAAGTTTCATTTTCCCTCCGGCCTGACGAACTGAACAGACAAACGAGGGCGCTTACCGTAGCAAGATAGTCACTGCGAATCAAGACAGACTGGACGGCGAACCGCAAAATAATCCAGGATTATCCATTAGCCCCAAAACATGTCATTCCCGCGCAGGCGGGAATGACGGTGATGGATTGTTTCGGATAGTTGCAGTGAGATTTTTTCTGAGCAGCCCACGATAATGCAAATCAATGGCACAATCAAACTGCAAGGAAACAGACTCAATCAATTCAAGGGGGAAAAATGAGCATGCTGATTTTTTTCGGCTTCGTCGCCGTGCTGCTGATCTACGGCATCAGCCTGTATAACCATCTGGTCGACGTCAAACATGCCGTGTCCAAGGCCTGGGCCAACATCGACGTGCTGCTCAAGCAGCGCCATGACGAGCTGCCCAAGCTGGTCGAGGTGTGCAAGCAATACAAACAATTCGAGCAGAGCACACTGCAAAAAGTCATCGAGGCACGCTCGCAGGTGCATGCCGCGCGCGAACGCCAGGATATCGGCGCGCTGGGCCAGGCAGAGGGCGCATTGCGCGCCGGCCTGGGCAGCATCTTTGCGGTGGCCGAGGCTTACCCGGAACTGAAAGCCAATGAAAATTTCATGCAGCTGCAGAACCGCATCACTTCGCTGGAGAACGGCATCGCCGACCGCCGCGAGTTGTACAACGAGTCGGTGAACATCAACAACGTGCAGATCGAAGTATTCCCCGCCAGCATCATCGCGAGCATGTTCGATTTCGGCGAAAAGCCGCTGCTGGAATTTACCGCCACCGAGAAGGCGGATGTGGACATGAAACAATTATTCGGTTAAATCCTTGGTCGATTGATCATGCTGATCTCGCTGCGCCGCGAATACGCGCATCTGGTCACCTCCGGCGCGCAGTTGCTGCTGCTGTTGGTCGGGCTCAAGCTGGAGTCGCGCAACGGCTGGCTGGTTTGCCTTTCCATCATGGCCGCGATCAGCATCCTGGCCTGGCTGTCGGCATTGAACAGGCTGCGCACGATACGCGACACGCCCACCTCGAAGATCGCCTCCGCAGTACAAGGCTATGTGGAACTCACCGGACGCGGCCACCCGTTTGGAGAACCCTTGCTCGGCAAACTCAGCCTGCTGCCCTGCCTGTGGTATCGCTACAAGATCGAACAGCGCAATTCTGAAAGAAAATGGAGATCGATGGACAGCGGCGAAAGTGACGATACTTTCATACTGCGCGACGAAACCGGAGAGTGCGTGGTCGATCCCGAACAGGCGGAGATACTGACCCAGCATCGCGACCAGTGGCTTGACGGCGATTATCGCTATACCGAATGGAAGCTGATCGAGCTTGACAGCCTTTACGTCATCGGCCAGTTCCGCACCCAGGGTGGCAGCAGCGTCGAGTTCGATACGAATGCGGAACTCAGCGCGCTGCTTGCCGAATGGAAAAAGGACATGCCGGCACTGCTCAAGCGCTTCGATCTGGACAACGACGGCACGCTGAATTCTCAGGAATTGACGCTGGCGCGATCCGCCGCCAGCCGCGAAGTGGCCAAGATGATGCGCGAAGCGCAGGCACAGGCCGATATCAACATCATCAGCCGGTCGCGCGACGGCGAATTGTTCCTGGTCAGCAATCTCGACCAGGATAAGCTATCGCGCCGCTTCTTGTTATGGGGCTGGGCACATCTGCTGATCTTCTTCGGCGCGCTGGGCGGGATAGGCTGGGTGCTGCAATCAGCCCGTTCCTAAAATTAAAAAGGGCGGGATAACCCGCCCCACTCTATTCGACTCTGCGAAAATCAGTCTTTTCTGCGCAGCATCATGCGTTCCATCAAGCCATCTTTCGTGATGAACTGGTGCTTGATCGCACCGAGTATGTGCACCACCGCCAGCACGATCAACACATTGACCAGCTGTTCATGTATCTCGTGGGAAAATACGTCCTTGAAACCATGCTCCTTCGGCAGCATATTCGCATCGCCGGCCAATAACGCCGCTCCCACCTTGCTGTTGAGAACGATCGTTATTCCGGTCACCGGCAACAAGAACAACACTGTATAGAGAAAGTAATGAACGTATTTGGCCACTGCCTGATAGATTGGCTTATCTTCCGCCAATGGCGGCCTGCCATCCTTGCAGCGGAAAACCAGTTGCGCCAAAGTCAACAACAAAACCGCGCCTCCCACCGATAGATGCACGATGTATCCGGCCAGGGTCGCCTTGCTCTCGTCAGTCGCATCGGCCAGGCTGTCGCCCAGATACCAGGCGGCGATCAACAGTGCCAAAGTCAGCCAATGAACAACTACCATGCGCTTGCTGTATCGCGTCATTACTTTAATCTCCTGAAATTAATAGAATCACCTGAAACATACGGAACCAATGTGATACCCAGGCTTCAGTATAGTTCCATTTCCAAAAAGAGCGCGCAATTTACCCGAAACGCGTTTGATGTGCAGCTATTTTCTTGTGTTCAGGTTCAAGCAAGGACTGCCGTAATTTACTCACCGGCCGCTATCGCGGTATGCTCAGCGCATCGCAAGGCGTGGAGTCCACCGGCATGAGCGCAATGAACGACGAATCGTTGATTTCGGGGCTGAGCACGGCAGAAGCGCAACAACGCCTGGCCGCGTCCGGCTACAACGAGTTGAACCCGCCTAATCCGCGCCGCATATGGCACATCGCTGCCGATGTGTTGCGCGAACCGATGTTCCTGTTGCTGATCGCGGCGGGCGGTATTTACCTGCTGCTGGGCAGCATTGAAGACGCGCTGATGCTGCTGTTTTTCGTGATGCTCATCATAGCCCTGACCGTGTTTCAGCAGCGCAAGAGCGAACGGGTGATGGAAGCGTTGCGCGACCTGTCCAGCCCGCGCGCACTGGTGCTGCGCGACGGACAGCAGCAACGCATCACCGGCCGCGAGGTGGTGCAAGGCGACTTGCTGCTGCTCAAGGAAGGAGATCGCGTCGCCGCTGATGCCGTGCTGCTCAGTTGCAACGATCTGTCTGCCGACGAATCGATGCTGACCGGCGAATCGGTCCCGGTGCGCAAACTGCCGGGTAGCACGGATGCAACAGCGCGCCAGCCGGGTGGCGACGATCAGCCGTTCGTGTACGCAGGAACGGTGCTGGTGCAAGGCAGCGGCATTGGCCTGGTGACGGCGACCGGCAAATCCAGCGCGATCGGGCAGATCGGCAAATCGCTGCAAGACACCCGTTCCGGCGCATCTCCGCTGCGCATCCAGACCGACAGTCTGGTGTGCCGGCTGGCGATATTCGCAGTCATCGTTTGTCTGATACTCGTGCTCACCTATGGCATCGCGCATGGCAACTGGCTGGATGCGCTGCTGGCCGGCATCAGCCTGGCGATGGCTTCGCTGCCGGAAGAATTCCCGGTGATCCTGTCGGTTTTCATGGCGCTCGGCGCGTGGCGCATCGCGCGGCGCAATGTGCTGACGCGGCGGCTGGATGCGATCGAGACACTCGGTGCCACCACCGTGCTGTGCACCGACAAGACCGGAACACTGACCGAAAACCGCATGGTGATCCGCAAGCTGTACAGCGGCGCCCAGATGCTGGACAAAGATAGCATGCTGCAAGTCGACGCGCACAGCGATCTGCCGGAACCGTGGCATGAGCTGGTGGAGTTCGGCATCCTCGCCAGCGAGCGCGCCCCGTTCGACCCGATGGAACGCGCCCTGCACGAATTGGGACGACGCACGCTGAGCGGCAGCGAACACCTGCACGATGAATGGGCGCTGGTATACGAATACAGCCTGTCGCCCGAGCTGGCGGCGATGTCGCACGTCTGGCAAGGCGACGGCCATGAACATCACATGGTCGCCGCCAAAGGCGCGCCCGAAGCGATCATCGACCTGTGTCACCTGCCCGATGCGCAGGCCGCATCGATCGCTCAAATCGCCGCCGAAATGGCTGATCAGGGCTTGCGCGTACTGGGCGTGGCACGCGCAAAACTCAAGCCCGGACAGGATCCGGAACATCAGTGGCCGGCACAGCAGCACGACATAGCATTCACTTTCGTCGGCTTGCTCGGCCTGCAAGACCCGCTGCGTCCTGATGTGATCGAAGCCATCGCGCAGTGCCACGCGGCAGGCATCCGGGTGGTGATGATCACCGGCGACCATGCGGGCACCGCGCAGGCGATCGCGCGCGAATTGGGCTTGCCTTCCGCAGGCGTATTGACCGGCAGCGAACTGGACGCGCTGTCCGATGCAGCATTGCGCTCGCGATTGCGCGACGTGCGGGTATTCGCGCGCATCGTGCCGCAGCAGAAACTGCGCATCGTGGAAGCCTTCAAGGCCAACGGCGAGATCGTCGCGATGACCGGCGACGGCGTGAACGATGCGCCCGCGCTCAAGTCCGCGCATATCGGCGTGGCGATGGGCAGGCGCGGCACCGATGTGGCGCGCGAAGCCGCCGGTCTGGTGCTGCTCAACGATGACTTTGCCTCGCTGGTCGCCACCATCCGTTTGGGACGCCGCATCTACGACAACCTGCGCAAGGCGATGAGCTATGCGCTGGCGGTGCACATCCCCATCGTCGGCATGGCACTGCTGCCGGTGCTGCTCGGCGAACCGCTGCTACTGCTGCCTGCACACATCATGTTCCTGCAGATGATCATCGATCCCGCCTGCTCAATCTTTTTCGAAGCCGAGGCTGAAGAAAAGAACATCATGCAGCGCCCGCCCAGACAGGCGAACGAAACGCTGTTCGGCGGCATGCTGCTGACCAGCAGTCTGCTGCAGGGTGCGGTTGCCTTTGCAGTCGCCGCCGCGATCTACGCCTGGGCATTGTCTACGGGCTGTGATGAAAACACCGTGCGCGCGCTGGTGTTCACGGCCATGGTGGCTGGCAATATCGCGCTGGTGTTCAGCAACCGCTCGCTGAATGCTTCCTGGCAAGGCACGTGGTCGCGTGGAAATCCGGTGCTGTGGTGGATCGTGCTGGGCGGCAGTTGCGGGCTGGCGCTGGTGTTGAGCATTCCGGCGCTGCGCGGGTTGTTCCATTTTTCCGGAGATGCGCCGCTTATCCTTGGCGCCGGTGTGCTGGCGGCCTGCAGCGTGCTGCTGCTCAGCGCGGCGGTAAAACGCATGATGGCAGTCAAGCAATAATCGAGCTTCCAGCCGGCCAAACCAGCACGGTCAAGCAGTCCTTTCCAAGGTTGCGCGCTGCCGGTTGCTTCGCACGCGGTCAGTCACTATGCTAGTCTACGCATACTTTCAGAAGGAGATATCCATGAATGAAAGAAGCATGCAACATTCCGACAAGGGCATATTAAAAACCATCCATGCCCGGCATTCTGTCCGCGCCTATGCTTCAACGCCCCTCGACAGCGCCACTATACAAACTTTGCTCGACGCCTCCATGCAAGCGCCTACGGCGATGCATGAAGAGCCCTGGGCATTCGTCGTCGTGCAAGACCATGCGCTTTTGCAGCACTTGTCCGATCTGGCCAAGCCGATCTTTATCGAAGAGGTGCGCCACCGCAACGCGCAAGGCGCCAGCCACTCGTTCGAGCATTTCATCCGGCCGGATTTCAATATCTTCCATGGCGCCCCTGCCCTGATCATCATCTGCGCCAAGCCGATGAGCCCGTTCGTGGCAGCCGACTGCTGGCTGGCGGCGGAGAACCTGATGCTGGCGGCCAGCGCCATCGGGCTGGGCAGTTGCGTCATTGGCTCGGCCGTTGCCGCGCTGAACATCCACAAGGTGAAAACCGAGCTCGGCATCCCCGACGAATATTCCGCGATCGCGCCTGTCGTCGTCGGCGTCCCCAGCGGCGAAACTCCGGCCACATCGAAAAAGGAACCGCTCATCCTTTCCTGGAAGAAATAACTCGGATGCGAAAATGCCGGTCTTCAAGCGCGGCATCGTTGATTTGCGGTGTTCTGCGCTCTCAGCAAGGCGCGGCCGGCAACCGGTCAAGGACAGGCGGCCATTTTCCAGGTCATAATGAAATTCCCTCATACTCCCGCTCTGTATCCATAGGCTCTCTTCCAATATGAACACAGCCGCATCCGGCAGATTTGCCATCAAGACATCTGAGCTGACACGCCAGTTCGGAACTTTGACTGCGGTGGATCACATCGAGCTGCGCATTCCCTATGGCGAAATCTTCGGCTTGCTTGGTGCGAACGGTGCAGGAAAGAGCACCGTGATCAAGATGCTCACGACACTGCTGTCGCCGACCTCCGGGTCAGCCGAAGTCGGCGGATTCGACATCGCCCAATCTCCGGGAGAGGTCAGGCGGCGCATCGGCTATGTGTCGCAACTCGTGTCGGCCGACGGCGCGCTGACCGGCTATGAGAATCTGCGCCTGTCGGCCAAACTCTATGGCCTGAGCAAGTCGGAGCGGGACGACCGCATTACCGATGCATTGAGCTTCATGGGCCTTGCCGACTCGGCGCGCAAACTGGTACGCACCTATTCCGGCGGCATGATCCGCAGGCTGGAACTTGCCCAAGCCATGCTGCATCGACCGGCGATCCTGTTTCTGGACGAGCCGACGATCGGGCTCGATCCGGTTGCGCGCCGAGTGGTATGGGATCGCCTGCTTGATCTCAGGCGCGACTATGGCATGACGGTGCTCATCACCACGCACGACATGGAAGAAGCCGAAACACTTTCCGGCCAGTTGGCGATCCTGCATCAGGGCCGGGTAAGCGTGGTCGGCAAGCCTGCCGAGTTGCGCGCGGGACTGAGCGTTGAACTGGGTGCGGACGCGACCATGGATGACGTGTTCGTGCATTACGCGGGTGGCTTGATACACGAGGGCGGGACTTTCCGCGAGGTCGCCCAGACACGCAGGACTGCTCACCGTCTCGGCTGAGCGACGAACAAATGGAACGATTCTTCCGTGAGAGCGCCGCGATCGTTGAAGTTGAGCTGATCAAGCTGGTCCGCGATCCGACCGAGATCATCTCGCGCGCGGTGCAGCCGGTGCTGTGGCTGGTGGTGTTCGGACAGGTGCTCGCCCAGGTGCGCGGCATCCACACCGGGCAGTTGAGCTACCTCGCGTACATCACACCCGGCATCCTCGCGCAAAGCGTGCTGTTCAGCGCGATCTTCTATGGCATCGCGGTCATCTGGGAGCGCGACCTCGGCGTGGTGCATAAACTCTTGGTGAGTCCTGCCTGGCGAATTTCGCTGGTCTTTGGCAAAGCGCTCGCCGCCGGATTCCGCGGCCTGTTGCAGGCGGTGGTCATCTATCTCATTGCGCTCGTGATGCATGTCTCGCTCAGGCTCGATCCGCTGGCGATCTTCGCGGTGCTGGCCAGCGTGATGCTGGGCTCGGGGATCTTTGCCACTTTCTCGCTGATCATCGCGTGCATCGTCAAGACGCGCGAGCGTTTCATGGGCATCGGGCAGCTGCTGACGATGCCGATGTTTTTTGCGAGCAACGCGATCTATCCGCTGGACATCATGCCAGGCTGGCTGCGCGTCATCGCGCAGATCAATCCGCTCACTTATCTGATCGACGCGCTGCGCGGACTCATGATCACCGGAGGGGAAAGCGTACACGGCTACGCTGTCGACTTCGCTGTCATGTTCGCGGTGTTCGTTGTCCTGCTATCCGTCGCGGTGAAGTTGTACCCGACATTGGCGGAATGAGTACCGGACCACCCCGGGTTTGTCAGACGCTTCCAAAAATTGACTGTCCGGCTTGTGTTGCGAAAGCGGCCCGTCACATAGAGCGCGGTTTAATTCCGGAACGATATCCTACAGCAATCAATCACAGAACCGGATGCGCATTATTTTTGCGCCCTGGAAACGGTAGAAGCAGGCGATGTCATCGCCTGCTTCTCTGCCGTTTGAACGGGTGGGTCTTCCAGAATCTGGTAGAACACTTCGTCGCGCCTGATCATGCCCAACTCGCTGCGTGCGCGCTCCTCGATAGCAGCCGTCCCTTGCTTGAGATCGCGCACCTCGGCATCCAGCACTGCGTTGCGCGTTTGCGCCAGTTGATTGGCTTGCTGTTGCGCTTCAACCTGGCGATGCAAGTCCCACACTTTAAGCCAGCTGCCTTTGCCCAGCCAAAGCGGGTACTGCAACAGCAGCAGCAAGACGACCAGTATCAGTGTGGCCGCACGCATCAGGAAGCCTCTAAAAACCCAGATTTCATCCCAACTGCTGCGTTACGTCAAAAATTTGGCTGCGGCCAGCCTGAAGGTTACTCTGCGCCAAAACTCCGTTTTCTTGCTTGCATATAACCCATATGCGGCGCGGCAAAATTTTTCCCGCGCCTGGCATTTGGGCGAACTCTGTGCTTTTAGAGGCTCCCATCATCCCAATTGGTAATATGCGTCGCGTCCCGGATAAGAGGCAGTGTCACCCAAGTCTTCTTCAATACGCAACAGCTGGTTGTACTTCGCCATGCGATCTGAACGCGACATCGAACCGGTCTTGATCTGCATCACGTTGGTGGCCACGGCGATGTCGGCAATGGTACTGTCCTCGGTCTCGCCGGAACGATGCGAGATCACTGCGGTATAACCGGCACGCTTGGCCATTTCGATCGCGGCGAACGTTTCGGTGAGCGTACCGATCTGGTTGATCTTGATCAGTATTGAATTCGCCAGGCCCTGGCGGATGCCTTCGCCGAATATCTTGGTATTGGTGACGAACACGTCATCGCCGACGATCTGGATGGTCTTGCCCAGACGCTTGGTCAACAGCTTCCAGCCAGCCCAGTCATGTTCGCTCATGCCGTCCTCTATGCTGATCAGCGGGTACTTGTCCGTCCAGTTGGCGAGGTAATCGACGAACTGCGCCGAGGTCAATTTGAGTTTTTCGGAATCCAGGTGATACAAGCCATCCTTGTAGAATTCCGAGCTGGCGCAATCCAGGCCGATCGCCACGTCCTGCCCCGGCACATAGCCGGCAGCTTCGATGCCTTCGACGATCAATTTCAATGCCGCTTCGTTGCTGGGCAGGTTGGGCGCAAAACCGCCCTCGTCGCCCACGGTGGTCGGCATGCCTTTTTTATCGATCAGCTTTTTCAGCGCATGGAACACTTCCGCACCGTAGCGCACTGCCTCGCGGAAGCTGGGCGCACCGACCGGGATGATCATGAATTCCTGCATGTCGATATTGTTGTTGGCATGCGCGCCGCCGTTAATGATATTCATCATCGGCACCGGCATCGACATCCTGCCGGAACCGCCCAGATAGCGGTACAACGGCAAGCCGCTCTCTTCCGCAGCAGCGCGCGCCACGGCTATCGACACCGCCAGGATCGCATTCGCGCCAAGGCGGGATTTGTTTTCCGTGCCGTCCAGCTCGATCATGGTCTGGTCGATGAAAGCCTGCTCGGCGGCATCCAGGCCGATGATCGCCTCGGCGATCTCGGTGTTCACATTTTCCACCGCCTTCAATACGCCCCTGCCCAGATAGCGCTGCTTGTCGCCGTCGCGCAACTCGATCGCTTCCTTCTCGCCGGTGGATGCGCCGGACGGCACGGCGGCACGTCCCATCACTCCGGACTCCAGCAATACGTCCGCTTCCACGGTAGGGTTGCCGCGCGAATCCAGAATCTCGCGGGCGATCACATCAACAATTGCACTCATTATTTTTTCCTTCTTCTTTCTTTTAAACGTTTTTCAAATCAATCATTTCTTCGATCAAACCCTGCTGCTTGACCGTTTCGTCCAGCACTTTCAATGTTTGCAACAATGCCTTGAGATGCCCGAGCGGGAACGCATTCGGCCCGTCCGACAATGCCTTGGCCGGATTCGGATGCGTCTCCATGAACAACCCGGAGATGCCTACCGCCACCGCAGCTCGCGCCAGCACCGGCACGAACTCGCGCTGTCCGCCGCTGACCGTGCCCTGTCCCCCGGGCAACTGCACCGAGTGCGTCGCATCGAACACCACCGGGCAACCGGTGTTGCGCATCACAGCCAGCGAGCGCATGTCCGACACCAGGTTGTTGTAGCCGAACGACGCGCCGCGTTCGCATACCATGATGTTGTCCGCGCCGCTGGCCTCGCGCGCCTTATCCACGACGTTCTTCATATCCCACGGCGACAGGAATTGACCCTTCTTGATGTTCACCGGCTTGCCGCATTTCGCGACCGCATGGATGAAATCGGTCTGCCGGCACAGGAACGCCGGGGTTTGCAGCACATCGACCACCGCCGCGACCTGCGCGATCTCGTCTTCTGCATGCACATCGGTCAGCACCGGCACACCGATCTGTGCCTTCACTTCGGCGAGGATCTTCAGTCCGGCTTCCAAGCCGAAACCGCGAAACGATTTTCCCGAACTGCGGTTGGCCTTGTCATACGAAGACTTGTAGATGAAGTTGATCTTCAGCTCGTTGCAGATCTCCTTCAGCTTGCCGGCAGTATCCAAAGCCAGTTGCTGCGACTCGATCACGCAGGGTCCGGCGATCAGGAACAGCGGTTGGTTCAGACCGACATCAAATCCGCACAGCTTCATGCCGCCACCTCATTATCTTGATATAAAACTCCATGCATGGCGATTTCGGTGGCTGGCGGCATTGCCCGCACCGCCGCTGCGCGCACCGTGTTCATGCCGCCACCTTCTCTTTCATTTTCATGGTTTGGCATTGCAGCGCCGCTTCCACAAAGGATTTGAACAAGGGATGTCCGGTGCGCGGCGTGGAGGTGAATTCGGGATGGAACTGCACGCCGACAAACCACGGGTGCATGGACTGCGGCAATTCCATTATCTCAGGCAAGTTTTCACTGGGCGTGCGCGCGGAAATGATCAGCCCGGATTTTTCCAGCGCAGGCACGTAATGGTTGTTGACTTCATAGCGATGGCGATGGCGTTCGTTCACCTCATCACCGTAAATGCGCTGCGCCATGGTGCCGGGCTTGATCGGGCAACGCTGCGAGCCGAGACGCATGGTTCCGCCCAGATCGGAGTCGTTGTTGCGCGTCTCGACCTTGCCATCGCGGTCACGCCATTCGGTGATCAGCGCGACCACCGGATGCTCGGTATTGAAATTGAATTCCGTGCTGTTCGCATCGTCCATGCCCGTCACATGGCGCGCAAACTCGATCACGGCCAACTGCATCCCAAGACAAATGCCGAGATACGGCACTTTATTTTCGCGTGCAAAACGAATCGCGGCAATCTTGCCTTCCGTGCCGCGCTTGCCGAAACCACCCGGAACCAGTATCGCATCGAAATGTTCCAAGCCTTGCATACTGGTGGTTTCAAGCACCTCGGAATCAATGTATTCGATGTTCACCTGCGTTGCGGTGTGTATCCCGGCGTGACGCAATGCCTCGATCAGCGACTTGTAGGATTCGGTCAGGTCGACATATTTGCCGACCATGCCGATGGTGATTTTATGCTGGGGATTTTCCAGCGCAGTCACCAGTTTCGCCCATACCGACAAATCAGCGGGCGGCAGACTCAGCCCCAGCTCTTCACAGACGATACGATCCAGGCCTTGCTGGTTCAGCATTTGCGGCACCTTGTAAATGCTGTCCACATCCCACATCGAAATCACCGCTTCTTCGCGCACATTGGCGAACAGCGAAATCTTGGCTCGCTCGTCATCGGGAATCGGCCTGTCGGCGCGGCAGATCAACGCCGTCGGGAAAATGCCGATCTCGCGCAATTTTTGCACGCTGTGTTGCGTCGGCTTGGTCTTCAGCTCGCCTGCAGTGGCGATGAATGGAACCAGCGTGAGATGCACATAAGCGACCTGGTTGCGCCCCATGCGCAAGCCCATCTGCCGGGCGGCTTCGAGGAACGGCAGCGACTCGATGTCGCC
>DHIV01000111.1 GCA_002403995.1 Gallionella sp. UBA4737
TGCATCGACCGGTTGAAATCGCAGTCGATACCGGCCATAGTAATCATTCCGTTACTGGTTTATTCAACATCGCCTTCAACTTCGCCAACTTATCCATGCCTTCGTTTTTGCTCACAGTGGGCACAGCGTCCGCGTGGCCGCCCGCATAGACCAATTCATCCTCCGGCATCTCTTCCAGGAAACGGCTCGGCTCGCAGGCCAGCCAGTCCTTGCCGCGCTTACGGCGGTTGCAGTAGCTGACCTGCAGGCTGCGCTCGGCGCGCGTGATGCCGACGTACATCAGGCGGCGCTCTTCCTCGATCTGCTTTTCGTTGCTGTCGCGGAACGGCAAAATCTCTTCTTCCGCGCCGATGATGAACACGTGCGGGAATTCCAGTCCCTTGGCGGCATGCAGCGTGGACAGCGAAACGGCATCCGGCTCCTGGTCCTTGCCTTCCAGCATGTTGATCAGCGCGATGGTCTGCACCATCGCGATCAGTGATTTCTCGTCTGCTTCGGCCTTGCGCTTGAGCCAGCCGATGAAGTCCTCGACATTCTTCCACTTGGTCTCGGCCTGGCGCGGGTCGTGCGAGTCATACAACCAGGTCTCGTAATTGATCGCGCGCAGCAATTCGTCTAGCAATTCGCCGCACGGGTCCTTATCGGCGCGGTCCTGTATGCGGTTTATGAAGTTGCAGAACAGCATCAGCTCCTCGTATTGGCGGGCCTGCACCTGATCCCGGATGTGCGTTTCGAACGCCGCCTCGAACAGGCTGATGTGGCGCTCTCCGGCGTAGCTGCCGAGCTTCTCCAGCGTGGTGTTGCCGATGCCGCGCTTCGGCGTCGTGATCGCGCGGATGAAGGCCGGATCGTCGTCGGGGTTGGCGATCAGCCGCAAATAGGCGGTGATATCCTTGATCTCGGCGCGGTCGAAGAACGATGTGCCGCCGCTGACGGTATATGGAACGCGCTGCGCGCGCAGTTGCTCCTCGAACGCACGCGACAGGTGATTGCTGCGGTACAGGATCGCATAGTCTGAATATTTGGTGCGGTGCTCGAACTTGTGCGACATCAGCTTCATCACCACGCTTTCGGCCTCGTGCTCGTCGTCGCGCGCCGCGTAGATGCGTATCGGATCGCCGATGCCGTGGTCGCTCCACAGCTTCTTCTCGAACACCTTGGTGTTGTGGTTGATCAGGTGATTCGCCACCTTGAGGATGCGCTGCGAGGAACGGTAGTTCTGCTCCAGCTTGATGACGCGCAGCTGGGGATAGTCGTTGCGCAGGTTATGCAGGTTCGCGATGCTGGCGCCGCGCCAGGCGTAGATCGATTGATCGTCATCACCGACTACGGTAAGCGCGGCGCGCATGTCTGCCAGCAGCTTGATCAGCTGGTACTGGCAATCGTTGGTGTCCTGATATTCGTCCACCAGCAAATAGCGCAGCTTCAACTGCCAGCGCAGCAAGGCTTCGGGATGCTGCTTGAACAGTACCACCGGAAGATGGATCAGGTCGTCGAAGTCCACCGCCTGATAGGCGCGCAGGGTTTCCTGATAGCGCGAGTAGATGCGCGCATGAATTTTGGTTATATCATTATCGGCAACAAGTGCAGCCTGTTCCGGCGACACGAAGGCAGATTTCCAGTTCGATATCTGCGTCTGCATGTCGCGGATCTCCTGCTTGTCGGCGGAGTTGCTCAGTTCGCTGAATATCTTCCAGGTGTCGCTGCTGTCGAAGATCGAGAACTGGGGTTTGTAGCCCAGCAGCTTGGCCTCTGCGCGCAGGATGTTCATGCCCAGCGAATGAAAGGTGCTCACCACCAGACCTTTGGAATTGGTGTTCTTCAGCAAGTCGCCGACGCGTGCCCGCATCTCGTTGGCGGCCTTGTTGGTGAATGTGATCGCGGCGATGTTGCGCGGCTCGTAACCGCATTCGTTCACCAGATAGGCGACCTTGTGGGTGATGACGCGCGTCTTGCCGCTGCCCGCGCCGGCCAGCACCAGCAAAGGGCCGTCGAGGTGCGTAACGGCTTCGCGTTGCACTGCGTTGAGCTTGCTTAACATTCGGTGGGACTTAACTTTTCAAGATACTGGGGATGGAAGAGATATTGCGCAAGGCCGCTATGATACCAAAACTGGACGACATCTTCTGATCACTTCCAGGAAATCAAAATGGAGGGCGGGCTATGCCCGCCGGAATCAGTTGTCGGGCAAGGCCCGCCCTGCGATCACTGCTGTTACTTGGTTGAATTGAAATTTCCTATCCGCGCCTGCCGGGACGAAAATACGCAGTGTTGTCGTAATACACAGCACAGTCGTTGTCCGCCGCCCATCCCGGCACGCCGAGCAAAGGCACGGGGGAAAGATCGCGGGTGCTGCGGCAATATTCCGGCATGGCAAGATAATCCGCCAACAGACTGTCCAAATGCTTCAATTGCTGTGCCGGCGGCCAACTGAAAAACGCGGGTTCCACCGCCAGCAGCAACCCTTGTGCTGTCATGCCGACATAGGGTTGCAGCGCCTTCTCATACAGGCCGTGGCCAACAAGATAAAACCCCATCGCTGCCCTCACCTGTTCGCGCCGTTGCCAGAACAGTTCCTTCCACTTGAAATTTCGCAACAACTCAGCCAATTCCGCATCGGCATATACCACGATCACGCCGGATTCATCGAACAGGGTATTCACGTCGCGCACCGCTCCGCGCCCGGTTTGGCCTGACGCATTTTCTTCCATCAGCGCATGGTAATGGCGCGCATTGAGGGCGGCCTTGGTCTTGGGGAAGGTCAGCCACACCAGCGCATTGAGCAGGTCATGCCAATTATGTTCCCGCATCTGCACCTCGCCAGTGAGATAGCAGCGCGGCTCGTATTGCGCTTCGAGCGGCAACTTTCCGCGTTGCTGCGCCACAAAGCGCAGCGGCGCTCCGCTCCGGACGGTGATGGGTGGATGATGTGCTGCAAGCAGCGCATTGCAATCGTCCAGCGTGGGGAAACATTCTAACTCAAGTTCGGCGAGCACCGGATGCAGCGGAGCGAACAATGGCGATCGCAGCAATGCTGCCTTGTTCCATTCGAGAGTCTGTTTCATCACGTCGCCAGCTGATAAGCCAATCCTGCCGCCCCGCACCCCAGAATGACCGGAATGATGCCAACCCGGTAACGTAACAGCGCAAGCAATGCCGCTACAGCCAGCAGCACGGAGAACCACTCGAAATATCCCTTGAAACCTTGCGGCCACATCACATGGTAGGCGAAGAACACCGCCAGGTTGAGAATCACGCCAACCACTGCCGCCGTGATGCCGGTGAGCGGCGCGGTGAATTTCAAGTCTCCGTGTGTGCTTTCCACCAGCGGCCCGCCGAGAAAGATGAAGATGAACGATGGCAGAAAGGTGAAGAACGTCACCACTGCCGCCGCGCTCGCAGCCGCGGGAAACAGCGCACCCGTGCCGAATAATGCCTGGCTCCAGCCACCGACGAAACCGACGAATGCCACCACCATGATCAGCGGTCCCGGCGTGGTTTCGCCCAACGCCAGCCCGTCCATCATTTGCAACGGTGTCAACCAGTGATAATGTTCGACCGCACCCTGATAGACGTAGGGCAGCACTGCATATGCGCCGCCGAAAGTCAGCAACGCGGCCTTGGTAAAGAACCAGCCCATCTGCGTGAACGCGTTTTGCCAACCGAATTGCACAACCAGCAGCAGCATCGCCACCGCCCAGATCGCCACACCTGTCAATGCCACATGCAACAGTCTCCCCCAACCGAAGCGCGCGTGTTCTGGCGTCGGCGTGTCGTCGTCGATCAGCGCCGCGCCAAAATCGTCCTTCGCCTTGCCGTGCCCGCCGCCTGTGGCGAATTTTTCCGGCGCGACTTTGCCGCCGGCATAGCCGATCAATCCTGCTGCCAGTACGATGGCGGGAAAAGGCACGTTGAATGCAAAGATCGCGAGAAACGCGGAAGCCGCTATCGCCCACAACACACCATGCTTCAACGCGCGCAAGCCGATGCGATAGGCGGCGAACAGCACGATGGCGGTGACCGCCGGCTTGATGCCGTAAAGTATTCCCGCCACTACAGGCACGTTGCCATAGGCGAGATAGATCCACGACAGCGCGATCAAAATGAACAGCGACGGCAGTACGAACAGCGTGCCGGCGATGATGCCGCCCCAGGTCCTGTGCATCAGCCAGCCGATGTAAACGGCAAGCTGCTGCGCTTCCGGCCCCGGCAGCACCATGCAGTAATTGAGCGCGTGCAAGAAGCGCCTCTCGGAGATCCAGCGCTTTTTATCGACCAGGTCCTGATGCATGATGGCGATCTGCCCGGCCGGTCCGCCGAAGCTGATGAAGCCCAGTTTCAGCCAATACCAGAAAGCCTGGGCCAGCGTGACCGGTTCAGGGGGTAGTGCGTTTGCGTTGCCGGAAAGTTGTTGCTGCGATGTGTCCATGACTCCTCCTTGGAGAGCACTCCAATCAAGAGCAGGCCTTGGGCGGGGAATCGTCTTGATGCGGGGAGGCTGCCTTATCCCCGGCGACTGGCATTATCAACACTTCGATAGCAACAATCAAGGCATGGTGCAGTTCAAATTCCAGATCAAACGTGAATGATTGTAGGCGGCTCTGCGTGTGTTGTTGGGACTTCAGCCCCTTACAACCACGGTGTACCCCTTGCGGGTGATGCCCGCCGGATCAAGCCTGTCCTGAGCCCGTCGAGGGGTTGTCGGGCGTAGCCCGACCTACGAAAATTCTTCCACCAAGCTGTTGCTAGGGACTGACTTTGACCGGCAAGCCGAGCTTGATTATGCGATCCGCGAAAGCCTGCAGCTGTTCTGCAGGAAGAGCGGACAGGCGCGGCGCTTCCGCTTGCATCGAGGGACGCGCCAGGCTGTAGAGCAGCACGCCTTGCGGTTTGTGTCCATCGCGCAGCAGCGAGGCAATAAATTCGAGATAATCATCCTCGTCCCGGCGCGGAGGCGGTTCGCCGTCCAGCGCGAACCAGCAGGTTTGCAGCCAGGTCGGGCAACACGCGATCGCGGCGACAAGATTGTCGCGGACTTTGCTCATGCTGATGCGGCTGTTGTTGACGAGTTGCATCCCGACTTCGCTGGCGCGATCCAGTTTGAACCAGACTTCGCCGTTGATCTTCGCCATGTCGCGCAGGCCTTGCTGGACATCACTGCGATATAGCAGGCTGCCGTTGGTGATCAGCACGGTTTTCACGGCTTCCGGCAAAGCAACTTCGCGGCGTACTCGCGCAATCAATGCGATGACCTGGACAAATTCAGCGCAACTGGTCGGCTCGCCGTTGCCGGATAGTGCGATGTCGTTGATACGCCGCACGCCTTCCGGAACACGGCTTTGCATGAAATCGCCGTGCAGCAATTCATTGAGGAAATCGCGCAGTTCGCTTTCCAGAACGGCCAAATCTGCCGGTGGAGCTGCACCACGCTTCAGATCGGGCACCTGGCAATAAATGCAGCGCCAGTTGCAGGCGTTGTTGGTATTTAGGTTGATGCCGACCGAGACACCGCCGGCACGGCGCGATATCACCGGATAGACGTAACGCAAGGCCGCGCTGTCGCGGTCGTGGTTGATGGTGCTGAGTTTATTTGTGTTCAAGTGGGACTCAGGATTTTCCAAGCGGCAGGTATTTCGCCGGGTCAACCGGCTTGCCGTAACGGCGCACTTCAAAATGAAGCTCGACTTGGCTGGCATCGGTGTTGCCCATCTCGGCGATCTTTTGTCCGCGAGATACGCTCTGTCCTTCTTTCACCAGTATCTTGTCGTTATGCGCATAAGCACTGAGGTAAGTATTGTTGTGCTTGATGATGATCAGTTTGCCATAACCGCGCAACCCGCTGCCGCTGTATACCACCTTGCCGTTCGCACTGGCCATAACCGGTTGCCCGAGCTTGCCTGCGATATCGATGCCCTTGCGATTGGCCGATTCGGAAAATTGCCCGATCAATTTACCCTGGGCGGGCAAGCTCCATTCCAGCGCGGGATCCTCGCCAACATCAGCGCTATCATCGCTTGTGGCACCAGGTTGGCTGACTGGCTTGACTTCCGGTTTGGACAAGTAAACTTTGGCAACCTGTTCCTGAACCTTGTCGATCTGAGCCATTGCCGCCTCGCTGTAAGGATATTTCACCAGTTTGGGTTGTTCCTTAACCAGGATCTCGATCGGCTTGGCCTCAACCGGGGCAGCGGGAGTGGCAGTTTTCGATCTGCCCGGAAACAGGCGGATTTCCTGTCCTATGGAGATCACGCTGGGATCCCGTATGCCGTTCGATTCAGCCAGCTCGTGATAATCAAAACCATAATTGAACGCGATGCTATAGAGCGTATCGCCTTTTTGCACGACATACGACTTGGGCCGCCAGTCTTTTTCGCGCTGGGAATTTTTGGCCATGGCGGCATTTTTTTCAGCTTCAGCGCGCTCATAAACCGGTGCGCGATGTCCATCCGAAGCACAGCCTGCTGACACAGTTGTCATTAGCAACAACGCAATAATCCTGTTCCGACCGGTGCCTGGATAAAGGGTTTTGATATTCATGCCTTGCCTATCAATAATGGTACGAATTTCACCGGCTCCAGCCGGGTTTCGCGAAATCCGCGCGCATCGCGTTCAATCAGATATAACCATTGCTCCTGTGTTCCAACCGGCAGCACCATTCTACCACCGACCGCAAGTTGCTCCCGTAACACCTGTGACAGCGTGGGCGCTGCGGCGGCCATGATGATGCCGTCAAACGGGGCTGTCTCGGGCAAGCCTGCACTGCCATCCGCATATCGCACGCTGACGTTGCGCAACTTCAGATCACTCAATTGTTTTCTGGCGCGTTCGTAAAGCGGCTTGATACGCTCCATGGTATAGACCTCGCGCGCCAGTTGTGCCAATACCGCAGCCTGATAGCCGCAGCCGGTGCCGACCTCCAGCACGCGGCCAAGCGGGGCGCCGGCGCGCAGTACTTCGGTCATGCGCGCCACGATATAAGGCTGGGAAATGGTCTGGTTGTAATTGATCGGCAGCGACACGTCATCATAGGCGCGGCTCGCCAATGCCTCATCAACAAACAAATGGCGCGGCGCTTCGAACATCGCCGCCAATACCGCTTCATCCTTGATGCCCTGTTCGCGCAGCCGCTCGATGAGTCGCGCACGGGTGCGCTGCGAAGTCATGCCGATGCCGTTAAGACTCTTGCTCATCTAAATTTGGGTCAGCCAACCGCGCACCGCATCGAGTTGGCTGTATTGGGTGAGGTCTATCTGTAGCGGTGTGAGCGAAACACCCTGCTGCAACACGGCATGAAAATCCGTGCCTTCGCCCGCGTCCTGCGCCTTGCCCGCCGCGCCCACCCAATATACGGTTTCACCGTGCGGGTTATTGGCCTTCACCACCGGCTCGGCTTTGTGGCGTTTGCCGAGACGGGTCACGGCTATACCATGCAGTTGATCGTGAGGCACATCCGGCACATTCACATTGAACAGCCAGGGATGACTGTGTTTTTGCCTCGCAAAGCGTTGCACCAACTCCACAGCGATTTTGGCGGCAGTCTCGTAGTTAACGAATTCCTTGCCCACCAGTGAAATCGCGATGGAGGGAATACCGAGCAGGAATCCTTCCGTCGCCGCCGCCACGGTGCCAGAATAAATAGTGTCGTCGCCCATATTGGCTCCGTCATTGATCCCGGATACGACCATGTCGGGTTGCTGATCCAGCATGCCGGTAACCGCCAGATGCACACAGTCGGTCGGCGTGCCATTGACATAATAGAAACCGTTTGCCGCACGCCGCAACTTGAGCGGGCGATCCAGGGTAAGAGAATTACTGGCGCCGCTGCGATCGCGTTCAGGGGCGACCACCACCACATCGGCGATTCTGGCCAGATGCTCGGCGAGACAAGCCAGTCCGGGGGCAAAATAACCGTCGTCATTACTGATCAGAATACGCATCAGGGATCAAGAATAGGCGTGAAAGTATCGTTGCGATTGTGCCATAAGCTCATGATGATTTGTGAGCTTGTCCGCCATTAAACGCAGAAGCCGGAGTGCTCAACCCTCCAGCGATACATTGCGAGTCTCCGGCAGGAAAATCAAACCGATGACAAAAGCCATCGCCAGCAACCCGACCGGATACCACATGCCGGATATCGCGTCCCCCGCTTTGACGCTCAACAGCGTGATCATGAATGGCGACAAACCGCCTATCCATCCGGCGCTGAGATTGTGCGGCAGGGCCACTGCCGTGTAGCGCGTGCGTGCCGGGAACAGTTCCGCCAGCACGGCGGTTTGCGGACCGGTGATGAGTCCGACTGCGATCAGCAGGATCAGCAACAACAAAAATATCATCCCCTTGTTCGCCTGGTTTGAATCGGCATGTTCCGTCCATCCCTGGGACCTTAATGCCTGTGTGATTGCGCTGGGTTGATAGCCGGCCACCTCGCTGTTGCCGATACGTATCAGAGTGACATGTGGCGACGCTGCGTTATTCTGGACAGAATCCCGGACGGGATAAAGCGTGTATGACACGCCCAGCTTGGCAAGCAATTCCTGGTTGTATTCGCAATCATTGTTCGTCTTGGTGAATGGGTCATAGGCGCAGGATTCTCCATACAGCGCCACCGGCACCTCTCGGTTGAAGCGCTCCAGCGCAGGGTTGCCGAAATGCATCAGTCCCTTGAATACCGGGAAGATAGCCAGAGCGCCGAGCAGCAACCCGGCCAGCAGCACCGGCTTTCTGCCGATGCGATCCGACAGCCAGCCAAAAAAAACGGTCAGCGGGAACAGCAACAGGGTGCTCAGCATCACCAGTGTCCCGGCAAGCTGCGGATCAAGCCTGACCACGCTTTTCAAATACACATTGGCGTAAACTTGCGACGAAAAGAACAGCACGGAGCCGCCAGCGGAGACGCAGAAAAACAATAGCGCCATGCGGCCGAGCGTATGGGGATTGGACAGACATTCACGCAGCGGTGCTTTCGACAAAGCATGTTTTTCGCGCAGATGCAGGAACACCGGCGACTCGTACATGTTCACCCGGCTCTTGATCGAGACCAGCAACAACACGATGGACAGCAGGAATGGCACGCGCCATCCCCAGGACTGGAAATCGTCAACACTCAGCAACGATTGCAGCAACACGATCTGAAACGTGGACACCAGGATGCCCAACGGCCCCATCAATTGCAGCACGCTGGTATAAAATCCGCGCTTGCCGGCCGGCGCATGCTCGGTAAGATACACTGCCGAGCCGCCGACTTCGCCGCCTACCGCAAATCCCTGCAACAGGCGCAATACCAGCAATAGTGCGGGTGCCAGCATGCCGGCCTGGGCGTAGGTAGGCAACAGTCCGACGCCGAACGTCGCCATTCCCATCAGTACGATCGTGGCGATGAAAACCGGGCGACGACCGTACTTGTCAGCCAGCGAACCGAACAGTGCTGCGCCTAAAGGGCGCACCAGCATACCTACCCCGAAGGTGGCAAGACTGGCCAGCAGTGCGGCAACGGGATTATCCTGGGGAAAAAACAGCGTGCTGAAATAGGTGGCTAATGAGGCGAAGGTGAGGAAGTCATACCATTCCAGAAAAACACCAAAACAAGCTGCAATGACGACCTTGCGCTGGATGACGGCTGGCTGTGGAGTTGAGGAACTGGTGGACAAAATTGAACGTTTATTGAGTGCACATTATTGAATTGAACTGGTCGGGGCGAGAGGATTCGAACCTCCGACCACGTGCACCCCATGCACGTACGCTACCAGGCTGCGCTACGCCCCGAAGGCGCGGATTATACAGAGTGGAGAAGACTCATGACAAATCATTCTCACGCTAATGGAAATATTGCTGCAGAAACCTGCTACATATAGCGTCAGAAATCGTAGCGAGCGGGCCGGCATCGGGGAAGCCCGGAGCGCAGGCGCCGGAGTGTACACAAGGTACACGAGGATGCCGAGCACCACGCGACCCCGATGCCGGTTCGCGCAGTAGATTTATGCCGCTATGTCTAATCCCAGCGATCATCCCTGACCTGCACCATCCCATTTTCGACCCTGACCGGAAATGTCGCAGTCGGCTCGTAGGCCGGCGCAGACAAAGCTTCCCCGGTCCTGATGGAAAAACGCGCACCATGGCGCGGGCAAATGATCACGTCATTTTCGACACAACCACCGGTCAGCTTGCCGCCGTCGTGGGTGCAGACATCCTCTATCGCATAAAAGGCGTGACCCAGTTTGAACACCGCGATCCCGGCGCCGTCTATTTCAATATGCACCGGTTTACCTGTGGAAATTTCTTCTTCTCTGCCTACGTCCACCCACTCGCTCATACCACTTCCACTTCGATGTCGGGTTCTATGGTCCGTGCCAGATTTCCGATTGCCGAAAGCGTCCCGGCAAGCGAACTCGGACAGCTTCCGCATGCGCCGAAATAGCGGATGGAAAGCACATTCCCGTCCAAACCGACTATCTGCAGATCGCCGCCGTCCGACACCAGCGCGGGCCTGACCTGCTCGTCCAGCAATTTGCGGATCGCGGCCAGTCTTGGCTCATCATCATCAAAGTTGGAGACAGCTTCCGATGAAGGCTTCTTGGCGGCTTCCGCCTCCCTGATCGGCATCGCGATCTCGCGCACCAGTGTCGGCCAGTCAGCCTCGCCGTCCTGAGTGACGGTGATCCATTTGTCCATG
>DHIV01000035.1 GCA_002403995.1 Gallionella sp. UBA4737
ACCGGCGTGATGATGATTTGCAGCAGCAGGAAAATCAGTGAGCGTATTACCAGCATATCAGTTTTTTATACCAATTCAGCGGCCACAGCCGCCAGATCCGTGAACACCCGCGTACCTTCCGGAAGGCCAACTGCCGCTTGGGTTTTAGAACCTTTGCCGGTCAGGACCAGAAAGGGCAGTGCACCCATCGTTGCGGCGGATTGCAGATCGCGCAGCGAATCGCCCACCGTCGGTACTCCCGTGAGGCTCATATTGTATCGCTCCCCGATTTCTTCCAGCATGCCGGCCTTGGGCTTGCGGCAAAGACAATGACTCTCTGCGGTATGCGGGCAATAAAACACCGCATCAATGCGCGCACCGGCCAGCGCGCAGGCCTTGTGCATCTTGTCGTGTATCGAATTCAGCATCGGCATGTCGAACAACCCACGCCCGATGCCGGACTGGTTGGTCGCCACCACCACGCGATAATCAGCCTGGTTCAGGCGCGCGATCGCTTCCAGGCTGCCGGGGATAGGCTTCCATTCTTCCGGATTCTTGATGAATCGATCCGAATCGAAATTGATCACGCCGTCGCGGTCGAGGATGATGAGTTTCATATCAAGATGCCAGTTTGGAAATATCTGCGACGCGGTTCATCGCCTGGTGCAACTGTGACAACAAGGCGAGCCGATTGGTGCGTAATGCCGCATCTTCGGCATTCACCATCACGCTGTTGAAGAACGCATCCACCGGCTCACGCAACGCGGCCAATGCTTGCAATGAGCCTGTGTAGTCACCTGCTTTGAACGCCGCGTCCGCCTTGGGTGCAATCAGGCTCAACGCTTTATGCAACGCGATTTCAGCAGGCTCCTGCAACGATGCCGTGTTGATTTCGCTGCTGATTGATCCTTCAGCCTTTTTCAGAATATTGCCTACCCGTTTGTTGGCAGCGGCCAGTGCAGCAGATTCAGGCAGCGCAGCGAAGGCGCGGACTGCGGCAAGCTGTTGCGGCACCAGATAAATCTGGGGCGGATTCATGCTCAACACTGCATCCACTTCAATGGTCGAGTACCCTTGTTCTCGCAGCAAACCACCGAGACGCTCGAGCATAAACATCTCAACATCGGTGTGCGCCTGACGTGGCAGCAGTCCTTTAGGAAAGCCGGCGAAAGCGATGTTGATCAGATCAAACTGACGAAGCGGCAATTCCTTTTCAATCAACATGCGAATAATACCCAATGCGTGCCTACGAAGTGCAAACGGATCCTTGTCGCCGGTCGGTATCTCACCGATGCCGAACATGCCGACCAAAGTTTCCAACTTATCTGCAAGTGCTACGCAGATGCCAACCATGTTGCGCGGCAACTCATCACCGGCAAAGCGTGGCTTGTAGTGGTCTTCGATCGCAAACGCGATGTCGTCGCTCAAGCCATCATGTTGAGCGTAATAGCGTCCCATGATGCCTTGCAACTCAGGGAACTCGCCCACCATGTCGGTGAGCAGATCGGCCTTGGCCAGTAATGCGGCTTGGTCAGCCTGTGCGGCAAGCGCATCCCCGCCCAACTGCTGACCGATGGCACGCGCGATGGCCTGTACCCGTTCCACACGCTCACCTTGGCTGCCGAGCTTGTTGTGATAGACCATCTTGGATAAGCCGAGCACGCGGGAATCGAGCGGCTTCTTGCGATCTTGATCGAAGAAGAATTTTGCATCGGCCAGACGCGGGCGAACCACGCGTTCGTTGCCGCCGATCACCAGACTGGTATCGGCCGGACGAATGTTGGACACAATCAGGAATTTATTGGTCAGCTTGCCTTTGCTATCAAGCAGCGGGAAATATTTCTGGTTCGCCTTCATGGTCAGGATCAGGCATTCCTGCGGCACGTCCAAAAATTCATTTTCAAATTTTCCGACCAGCACATTGGGACGCTCGACCAGTGCAGTTACTTCATCCAGCAGTGCATCATCTTCGATGGGCTTGAGCTTTTCCTTTGCCGCAGCGGCGGAAAGCTGTTTGGCAATTTCGGCACGGCGCGCAGCGAAGCTGGCAATGACCGAACCTTCTGATTCCAGTTGTTGAGCGTAACTGTCGGCACTATTAATGACTACTGGATCAATTTTGGCTTCGAAGCGGTGTCCGTGAGTTTGATTGCCTGCTTTAAGACTTAGCACATGAATATTTTCCAATACTTTGGTGCCATGTATCACCACTAGCCCATGTGCGGGACGAACAAAATTGACAGTATCCCAGCCATCTGCGAGTTGATAGGTCATCATCTTGGCGATGGGCAGTTCTTCCAGTGCATCTACAAGTGCACCTTCAAGACCAATGAACAACTGCCCTCCAGCAGCGAGACCTTCACGATGCTTCAACACCTGCTTGCCACCTTCATCTTCTATAAAGACTCGCTCTTTCATTAGCCACTGGATGTCAACTTCGTCGTGGTACATTGAGCGCAATCGCTTAAGCAGCGGGGCGGTCGGCATACCCTTGGAATCGAGGCCCACTGCTACGGGCATTAGAGGCTTGGGAGGTTGTAGTCGTGGTTGGGATACTGCCCGGACATCAGTGACATGAACCGCGAGTCGTCTAGGAGAAGCGAATGCCGTCATCACAGAAGTCGGCTCTAGAAAATCCCTTGATTCGAGCCCGGAAAAAATTTCATCGGCAAAGGCATCACCCAGCTTTTTCAAGGATTTCGGCGGAAGTTCTTCAACAAACAGTTCAACAAGCAGGTTCTTGGTCGTTGTCATTGCGCCGCTTCCTTCGGGTGCCCGGCCAAAAGTTTTTCGGAATCCATCTGCGCGATCACTTCATTAGCATGTTCACGCGGTGCCATTGGGAACGGCGGATCAAGCCGCCTGCGGCTCTCCTTGTAACTCTTGGCGACACTGCGCGCCAGATTGCGGATACGGCCGATGTAAGCAGCGCGTTCTGTCACCGAGATCGCGCCGCGCGCGTCCAGCAAGTTAAAGGTGTGTGCCGCTTTCAGCACCTGCTCATACGCTGGCAGCGCGAGTTGCTGCTCCATCAGATGCTTGGCCTGTTTTTCATGGCTACCGAACGCGCCGAGCAAAAATTCCACATCGCTGTGCTCGAAGTTGTAAGCGGATTGCTCGACCTCGTTCTGGTGGTACACGTCGCGGTAGGTGACGCCTTCGGTCCAGGTCAGGTCGAACACGTTCTCCACGCCTTGCAGATACATCGCCAGTCGCTCCAGCCCGTATGTGATTTCGCCGGTGATCGGCTTGCAGTCGATACCGCCGACCTGCTGGAAATAGGTGAACTGCGTCACCTCCATGCCGTTCATCCATACCTCCCAGCCCAGGCCCCACGCGCCCAGCGTCGGGTTTTCCCAGTCGTCCTCGACGAAGCGCACATCGTTTTTCTTCAGGTCAAAACCAAGCTCTTTCAGCGAATCGAGATACAAGTCGAGGATGTTGGCAGGCGCTGGTTTCAGCACCACCTGAAACTGGTAGTAATGCTGCAAGCGATTCGGATTTTTCCCATAGCGGCCATCCTTGGGTCGGCGCGATGGTTGCACATAAGCCGCTTTCCACGGTTCCGGGCCGAGCGCGCGCAAGAATGTCGCAGTATGCGAAGTGCCTGCGCCGACTTCCATGTCGTAAGGTTGCAGCAGCGCGCAGCCCTGCTTGTCCCAGTAATTCTGCAACTTCAGGATGATCTGCTGAAAAGTAAGCATCTGATGGATCTATGCAATGGCAAAGGCGCGCATTTTACTGGTTTTCTGGCGTCGCCGTCAGCACAACATCTTCGTTGCTGCGAAATCGACGCATTATTTCCTGTAGTAATCGATTTCAGTCTCTTGTATATTCTGCCACTCGGCAGCCTTGAGATTATTTGTTTGTATAAAAGCCGCTGAGCTATAACAAGAAAACATAATTCATTCAGGAGACACAGCCATGAAACTACTTAGCGTAATGATGTTTGTACTAGCACTTGCAGTCAGTAATTTTGCTCATGCAGCAGGTGAAATTATCATCAAGTTCAGCCATGTGGTCGCGCCCGATACCCCAAAGGGTCGCGCTGCCGAAAAATTCAAGCAGCTTGCAGAGCAAATGACCAAGGGCAGAGTCAAGGTCGAGATTTACCCCAATAGCCAATTATACAAGGACCGCGAAGAGATCGAAGCGCTGCAAAGCGGCGCGGTACAGATGCTCGCGCCTTCGATGGCCAAGTTCGGTCCTATGGGTGCGCGCGAATTCGAATTGTTTGACTTGCCCTATCTGTTCCCCAATCAGGAAGTCTTGCACCGTGTGATGGATGGCGAGGTGGGCAAAAAGCTTTTCGCCAAGCTGGATACCAAAGGTGTGACTGGTCTGGCTTATTGGGATAACGGCTTCAAGCAGATGAGCTCGAACAGGCCGATGCATTCCGTGTCGGATTTTTCCGGTTTGAAGATGCGCATCCAGTCTTCCAAAGTGCTGACCGCACAGATGAAGGCGCTGGGTGCAAACCCGCAAGTGATGGCATTCAGCGAGGTTTACACCGCGTTGCAACAAGGCGTGGTGGATGGCACCGAGAATCCGGTATCCAATTTCTACACCCAGAAGATGAACGAGGTGCAAAAGCACATGACGATGTCCAACCACGGCTATCTCGGTTATGCGGTCATCGTGAACAAGGCATTCTGGGAAGGATTGCCTGCCGATATACGCAGCGAGTTGACTGAGGCAATGAAGGAAGCCACTGCTTATGAACGCAGCATCGCGCAAAGCGACAACGATGATGCGCTGGCCAAAGTGATCGCGGCCAAGACCACCACCGTCTATGAATTGACTCCGGCCGAACGCGTCGAATGGCAAAAGGCCTTGCTGCCGGTTCATAAGGAATTCGAATCCTCGATCGGCGCGGACTTGATACAGAGCGTCAACAACATTGCCGATCAATACGCCAAGGAACAGGCTGCGTCTGCCAAGAAAAAATAGTCGGCTCGATTCAAGTTTTCATTCGGCTGTGACGCTACCCGGCACAACAACACCCGGGTAGCGTTGCGGCAGCAGCCAGTATCAACGCAAGGGGGCGTCAATGATCAATCGCTTGCTCAATCACCTTGAGGAATTCCTGATCGCCAGCTTCATGGCGGCGGCCACACTCATCACCTTTACTGCCGTAGCGATGCGCTACATCAACGGTTCCGGCATCGATTGGGCGCAGGAACTCACGATATATCTGTTCATCTGGATGGCCAAGTTCGGTGCCGCCTATGGCGTGCGCACCGGCATCCACATCGGCGTGGATTTTCTGGTCAACTGGGTGCGCCCCTCGATACGCCGCAAGATGATCATGACTGCGCTGTCACTGGGTATGCTCTTTACCGGCTCCATCGCGTTCTTTGGCGCGCGCTGGGTCATCTTCATCTATGGGACTGGCCAGGTATCACCAGATATGGAGATGCCGATGTGGATCATCTATCTCGCCATCCCGTTTGGTTCAGGACTGATGTGCTACCGCTTCCTGCAAGTACTGATGCACTTTGCCAAGACCGGGACGCTGCCCGCTCACAGCTTCGGCGACGAAGAGACTCACGAGGTGGCTGCATGACCGCCGTCCTGATCGTGAGCATCCTGCTCGTCCTGTTGCTGACCAGCACCCCGATTTCCATCGCACTCGGCACCACGGTGCTGATCTACATGCTCGGATTCTCGTCATTTTCGTTCGACACGATCAATATCATTTCCCAGCGCCTGTTCACCGGGCTGGAAAGCTTTTCCATCATGGCCGTGCCGTTCTTCGTGCTTTCGGGACAATTCCTGATCGACGGCAAGATCGCCTCGCGCATCGTGCGCTTCGCCTACAACCTGGTCGGCTGGCTGCCCGGCGGCATGGCCATGGCGGCGGTGCTGGCCTGCGCCTTCTTCGCCACGATATCCGGCTCCAGCCCGGCCACGGTGATGGCGATCGGCTCGGTGATGCTGCCTGCGATGGTCAAGGCCGGTTATCCGAAGCGCTTCAGTGTGGGTGTGATCACTTCCTCCGGTTCGCTGGGCATACTGATCCCGCCGTCCATCGTGATGATCATCTATGCAGTCGCAACCTCCGAGAGCGCCGGCAAGATGTTCATCGCCGGTATCGTGCCCGGCATCCTGCTTGCCGCCATCATGATGTCGCTGGTGTTCATCCAGGCGAAGCGGAAAAATTTCCCTACCCTACCCAAACCTACCAGCAAGGAATTCTGGCACTCGTTCCGCGATGCATGGGGCGGTATTTTCCTGGTGGTGATCGTGATAGGCGGGATTTACGGCGGCATCTTCACGCCCACCGAAGCTGCTGCCGTGGCTGCCGTGTATGCCTTCATCGCGGCGAAATTCTTTTACGGTGATCTGAGCTGGAAACAGGTTCCTAGGACGCTGCTGAGTGCGGCCAACACCAGCGCGATGCTGCTGTATATCATCACCAATGCGATACTGTTTTCATTCCTCATGGCCTCGGAGCAGATCCCACAGGATATGTCGCAATGGGTCGTCGCTCAACATCTGCAGCCGTGGATGTTCCTGTTCATGGTCAATCTCTCGCTGCTTGCCGCCGGACAATTCATGGAACCGACTTCCATCGTGCTGATCCTGGCCCCGTTGTTCCTGCCGATTGCGAGGACCATGGGTATCGATCCGATACATCTGGGCATCATCATGGTGGTGAACATGGAGATCGGCATGATCCATCCGCCGGTTGGACTGAACCTGTTCGTTTCCAGTCATCTGGCGAAAATGGGCCTGACCGAAGTCTCGATCGCGACTCTGCCCTGGGTCGGTGTGATGCTGATCTACCTCGGGCTGATCACTTACGTCCCGATCATTTCCACCTGGCTGCCGCATCTGCTTTATAAATAAGTTGGACAGCGGCCTTGCTTCCTTGCTTTCAGCGAGCAACTCTTGTTCTGACTATGCTGGAACCAAATTTTGCAGGCTCAGCCCTATTTTTGGATTCGATCTCGGGTGAATTTAACCTCTCGAAGGAGAATAACAATGACCGAGAAAGTTAATAAATTTAGCGAAAGGAAGGCAGTTATTTTATCGCCGATTCAATCAACGCCAATTTCTCTGGACGCACCAAACTTTTGATTTCCATCTCGCGCTTCAGCGCGGATGATTTATCGGCACAGCATTCCACAAATACCAATTCAACCGGCCCGCGCGCCCGTGTGTATCTTGTTGCCGTACCCGCATTATGCGCCGCGAGGCGTTTTTCCAGATCGTTGGTAATACCTGTATAGAGCGTATTGTCCGCGCAGCATAATATGTAGCATAGCCAGTTTCCGCTGGACGGGATGGCGGCAGAGCATTTCGCCGGATGCTTTGAAGTCGAGGGATTCATGGGACACGATTCATTGGCGAACATCGTTCAGAATGGCGCTATCGCACTTGGCATTATGGCTGGTGGCAGCACAACCAGCCGCAATCACCGCCAAAAGCTCAACGCATTAGTGGCAGCTGCTTGTGCAATCAGCCTTGACCCAGTTGCCGCTCGCAGGAAAGCCGCTTGCAGCAATGCCAAGGAGAGCACCCCGGTAATATGGTCCGTTACTATAGCCGGTGGGAATGGGAGCCATAGCTAGTGGTACTTGCGTACCCTTGGGGACGTTGGCGCCTGCTGTCAATGTTATGGGGCCAGGCGCAATCTCGCCACCAAGCGCGCCAGCCGGACCGACACCGCCAGAAATCAAGTTGAGTTCGGGCCCCAAGTCTTGCAGGTTGACCAGGAATGCCTTGTTTTTCCAGCCATGTGCCGTTCCCGTGTGGCACATGGTGCAGCGCATCGGGGTATTCGTCGGCCAGGTAGGAGCATAGGCGGTTCCTCCTAATGTGGCGTAATAAGCATGTCTTTGGTGAAGGTTGGTCATTGAGCCAAGAGCAGGAGAAGTGTCGGTGCCGATGCCGCCGAAACCGCTGGGCAGTGCGGCTGGCGCTGGGGTTGCGGAAGGATCGGCGTATTGACTGTATTCATGACAGCGGAAACACAATGTGTCATTCGCGACAGGGGGAACCGTATCCGTCTTCCACTCGCCTTTCAGCAAGAAATTCTCGGTGCTGCCGTGCGGTCCCCACGAATTGCCATTCTCGCCGCCGACAGGTATCACGCCGTCGGTAAGGTTGGTTTGTGAACCGTGACAGTCACTGCAGTACATGGTCTGGGTGCCGACGGCGGCGACGATGGTGCTGCCGCCATCGACATCGGAACCGTTCCACGGCGCACGCCACAGGTTCGGGCTGGTGATGCCGCGAGCGGCGATCGTGCGTCCGGTGACATCCATCACCGGGTGCCAGGAACGATGGTTGTTGGTCGAATAGGTAGGCGATAGCGCGCCGGAATCTGTGGTGCTTGCGGCGCCCTGATGGCTGATCGGTGCCTGAAACTCCATGGCATTGTTGAGGTAATTGAGCAAGCCGTTGGTGGCTTGGAGCGTGCCACCACTATAGCCCAAGGCTTCCGGGCTGTTGTCATAAGCGTAATTGGAGTGGCATTTGAGGCAGATCTGGTATTCGCGCGTTACGTAGGTACTTGTAACGAGAGTGGATGCAGCAGTGCCGCCATCGCCGCGCTTTACGGTAAAACTGGAGGGCTCGACCCCAAATTCGTTAGAGGGATACGTTGGTTCCACTCCGGTTATGCCGCGCAGCGAGCCGGAGGCGATGTTGCTGTGGGGAAAAATGTCGCCAGCGACGAGGGCGTGTTTATGCGTGCCGGCTGCATCCGGGGTGGTGGAGTCGGCGTTGAACAGGCGGTTTTTGGTCGCCCGGTGCGGGTTGTGGCAATCGGTGCACTCGGTGTGGCGATTGGTGATAAAGCCCCCCGCACTTGTTTTGCCGAGTAAAGCTTCGGATTCCATGAAGTCCTTGCCACACTGATCCCCGGCGGTGTTGCAACGGCCGGTCGTCCCGTTGGCGAGATGACCGGCACCGGCAGTGGTGCTGTCATCGAAGTTACCGCCAATGTTGTGTGTTTCAGTCGTCACAGCGATGGGCATGCGGATGGCCAGGTCAAAATCGCTTTTGATGTCGGGCACATCGTTAGCCGGGGAAACTTGGCTGAGGACGCTTATGCCGTTGGGACTATGGCACTGGTAGCAGGTTTGTTCGATCGCAGGGTTGCCGCCGCTCTTGGGGCTGGAGAGGCTATCTGTCCCTTCGCGCAGCAAACGCCTGGATCCCTGTACGGTGTGGGTGTCATGACAGTTAAGGCAGGATGCCTGCCACACAGGGGTGGTGAGTGGGAATTCGCGTATGGTGGCGGCGGCGTCGAGATAGGTTTCATCCGCGACCAATTCGTTAGAGTGAGCCGAGTTCGACCATGTGGTTCCAGCCTTATCATGGCAGGCTAGGCACATGATATCGTTGGAAGCCATGAAGAGTCCTCCCGTTGACGGTTGCAACCGTTGGAGGCGGTTCCCGCGCAGAAACTTGAGGGAGACGCTGCTGGAGATGTGCGGGTCGTGGCAGGTGATGCACTGCACTTGGTTGCCTTCCAAAGGGAAGGTCGGCTTTACGCTGGCGGTGCGGTTGCCGACAACGGTGGCGGGACCGTCCATGACAGGGGGGGCGCGCAGTTCGCCATCAGTTCCAGCCACACCGCCGAGGGTAGTGTCATAGTTGAAGGAAATGGGGTGATCGTTGGACAGGTCTATGCCTAGGTTGCGCGTGTAGCCAGTGGTTGCTCCCGAACCGTCAGGCATGACACCGTTCGTGCCAGTGCCGCTCATAGCGATGGCGACGGGGGTTTTACCGTTCAATACGCCGACAGTCCCTACCGCCAAGGTGCCGTCATGGCAGGACAGGCACACCTTGGAGCTTGCTCCAGGCGGGCCTGGGAGCGGGTTCGCATCCATGGAGAGGGAAAAGTAGGGCGTGTAGGTAGCGTTTGACAGAGCGTGGTTCCACAACGGTGCGCCAGCACTCTGGTTGGCACCATGCGGAGTATGGCAGAACACGCAGATTTGTTTTTCGCTGGTTGCATGGACGGGGCCGGGGCCACTTGCGGAAAGATTGTGCTGGCTGTCAGTGACGCTGGCTATGACGTTGCCGCTGATCCCCAGCAACACCGAGAGGCTTAAGAGTATGAATGGTAGTGGCAGCGCAAAGCGTTGCCGTGTGTCCATCAGCAAGTGAGAGGGGCGGTTCAATGCTGTTGTGCTCCTAAAAATTGCAACACCGTAATCCTGCCGTTGTACATGTCGGCAATATAAATTTGATCTTGATTGTCGATCCAAACACCGGACGGTAGATAAAACTCGCCGATCCCCTTTCCGCTACCACCCAGCCCGAGCAAAGTATGACCTTGGTTATCGAAAACCAACAAATTATCATAGAGGGATTCTACCACGTAAATATCGCCGTCGCTGTCCACAGCCACGCCCTTGGGGCGCACCAGATCGCCCACATAAAGCCCGAGCTTGCCGAATTTTGCAATCATTTTGCCATCAGTATCGAATACCTGGATACGCGAATTCAGGGTGTCTGTAACATAAAGTTTGTCCGCAGCAAAGGCCAAGTGGGTAGGGAAATTGAACTCTCCATCACCTTCCCCGCGCTGGCCTATTACTTTGAGCAGTTTGCCATCGTCGTCGAATACTTTGATGTCATGGGCGTGGGTGTCGGCAACGTAGACCCGTCCCCGCACTGCATCGCGCGCCAGACCTGTGGGGCGCTTCAGTACGTCATGACCGAACTCGCCCACTGGCTTGCCCTTTTTGTCCAACCGGAACACGCTATGAAGATCGGCATCCGCCACTAATATTTCGTCCCGCGCTCCCAGTGCGATGCCGATCGGAGCCTTGAATTGCGTGCTTCCGTTCGCCATATCCCAGACTTCCAGTTCGCCGGCCGGTTTGTCAAAAACATATACCGCCCCGCGGCCAACATCTGTAACATAAATGCGACCTTCAGCATCTACTGTACCGCTCTGCGGGCGTTGCAACACGACCGGTTCGGAATTGAAACCGGTCAGGCCGACTAGCCAGTCAAAAACCTTTGAAGCAGTACTGCGGTTTGCCCAGTTATCGGGGCGGAAGTTATCCTCGCCAGTCAATTCGCCAACGTAGCGGTAGCGGGGCTTGTCCGGCAGCGCAGGCCACACCTTGGGAGTAAAACCCTGACCGGTGTCGGCCAGGTTCATTACTAAGTGATTGTCTGCACAGCCGGCCAGAAGCAAGGTCAGGCCAAGCAATGCAAACAGCAGTGATCGATGTGAATTCATTTTATTTTCTTATTTTACCGGCATCCCGGGCGTGCGGGTCGATCAACATGATCTGCACTCGCGAGTTCAAGCTGTCCGCTACGTATAGCTGGTCGTCAACCGCAGCCAAACCGCCGATGCCATTGAAACTATCCATAGCGATTTGGCCACCGCCGATCTTGTCTGCTAACACGAGATTATTGCCGTTTGCGCTGTGTCTGCGATAGATTCTGATTGTATTATCAAAATCATCACTTATGAACACTATGTTGTCACGGCTCACGGCAATGGCGCCAGGTTCACTCAATGCGTCCGCGCCGAAGGCGTAACGGAAAATGCCATTCATTCCCAGCACGACTATCCGCTTCGCGAGCCGATCCACCACGTATATCCCATCAGGCCCTGTTGCCATGGCGGCAATGGAGAGGGTTTGTTGGGGTTTGAAGACGGACAGCGTCATACCCAGGCTGTCGAAAACGATAATTCGATCAAACAGGCTATCGGCTACCAGCACCTGGCCGTTGTGTTCATCCACCGCGACCGAAACTGGGTGTGCCATGTTTCCCCTTGAAACCAGTGGCGGAAGAGGGGTGCCATCCCAATTGAAGTGCAACACTTGTTCGTGGGCAGGATCAGTGACATAGACTGACATGTCCGGCGCAACATGGATGTTCATTCCTGCTACAACCGGTAAGGTCGTGGCGAATGGCGCCAGGGTTTGTTGGAAATTATCATAACGAAAGATGTGCCGCAGTCCTGCGTCCAGCAAATAGATATCATTTCCGCGGCCACTTATCGATGTTGGGCGGCGGAGTGTGATGTAAGCTGAGCCAAAGGGCGAGTTTGTTTGTGCGGGTAGGCCCCGCGGTAGACTGCCCGCCTGAGCGCCGGTTATTTCTGTCCAGGGTTGGAGAATTTCGCGTCGTGTTACCTGTTCGCGAGAATCAATTGCGCAACCAGCCAATAGTATTGCAGCCATGATGCTTATGAGCTGGACGCAATATCGAGGTTTCGGCTGAACTGCCGACTTAAATTGGTTGCCCAGCCACTTTGCGTTGCAAAATGAAAAGTTCACCATTTGCCAGGTCCTCCAGTAGTATTTCCGCCACGTATTCCACTTTTAAGTCCGGCGAGTCCTGAGTGGCACAAATTGCAGTTCTCCGGTCCCCAGGCGATTTGGTTGTTATGGCAAGCACCGCAGAATTTTCCATCCTTGATGTCTGCCATGTGTATATCGTTAGCACCAGCGCGCATCTTGAAACCGATTTCAGTGTGGCATACATTGCATTTGAAGCGGATGCGATGGAACCAGTGCGGAAAGATCACCGGACGCACCCCGGCTTTTTCAGCCCGCTTGTTGAATACTACATCCCCGTATTCGGCAAAGACGGGGGACGGAACAAGCAGAGTGAGCAAGGCCAGCAATATCATCCATTCCGGCAACTGGAGGGGAAATGGTTGCTGGCATTCAATGCGGCGTTTCATTCAATTCGCCTTGGCAGGCGCTACGGTTGATGTGCGCGGCATATTATGGCACCGGTTGCACTCGGTCGGGGGAAATGCCACCGCGCCGTGGCAGCGACCGCAATATTCACCATTCAGAATCTCAAACATGCCGAACTTGATGGCACGGGGCTTGTATTTGAAAATTTCTTCGTGGCAATTGCTGCAAACCAGCCATTCGGTGTGTTGTTTGTGCGGGAATTTCACCATGTTCATCTCGCCGGTGTCGGGAAACAATATGTCCAAGTCGAGCACCTCGACCTGAGTGTCGGCACGGAGGTTGATGCGCGGGTTGATAAAGTTGTTGTCAAGTGCCTTGACCCAGTTGACCTGATTGCCGGCTCCGTCGCGAGGCAGCGCAGAAAGTGTTTTGCCGGGATTTTTGAGCAGATGCAAAGAAGTGTCTGCAGGGTCGTGCAACTCGTCCTGCGCTAGGGGCAGCCAATACGAGTTAGCCTGGGAAACCGGCCCGGCACCGAAAGTGGTTTGAGCAACGCATAACGTAACGCATGCCGCAAGAACTTGTTTAGCAATACAACGGTTCATTGATATCCAGTTTCAATAAAATCGCGCGCCAATAAATCTCGAAATATTTATCCACTGTTAATTTCCCCCGGCCTCCCCCTTAAACAGGTTCAGCACAAGCATATCAGCGGGTGGGCTGTCTTCTGTTCCTTGAGTCGCTCCAGCAGCACCAATCCGATTGACAGTAGCGGTTGGCATATACTTGATCGCCTCGGCAAGTGTTGATGGCAGACTGGTGGTCGCCGTGAGTCGTTGTGGGGTGGAGTCTCGTATCTTGTGACTTTAATTGCGCTCGCTCAATTTGATACTGCCTCCGCCGGGTCTCAATTTGGCATTTGCGATTGGAGCCAGTTCTTCATGGCTGTTATGGCGCACCATTTTATAACCGAATTCTTCAGCAGTTGGTTCGAATCTGGAATCATACATCAGGCCCGTTGATCGCAACAGTTTATTAAACGTGGAAGCGATTGCCGCCGGAGCAATTTTTCAGCCATTCGCCGGTTTCACGATAACGTCCACCGCGCGCTGCGTTGCCTCTTTAGCCGTAAGGTCCGGGTTCTATGCGGGGGCATTCTCGATCAGGCGCAGCGCCTTATCCAAGGGCCCTAAAAATACGTTTGGGTAAGGCTGGCAATGAGAATGTGATTTTGCAACCTGCATTGCTGTCAAAGTGGGTTTTCACAACAACATACTTCAGAACGCGCGGTTTATGGAGAAGAGAAGTGAGGATTGCGAAACCTTGTTGGCTTCCGCTATATGTGAATAGAGTCGCAATTTCAACTTTCCGATAAAATAATTCAGGTTGTTGTCCCAAGCGGCTCTCGCCGTGTTGCCGGTCGAAAAAAGGTCCGTCGAATTCTGGGACGACACGATTTCAGCACCGGTAATTTGCAGCGTGGAAGTGAAAGTCAGGTTCTTTACTGCAAATAGGCGCTCGTTTGTATAATACAGGTCGGCACTGGGAGTGGTGATGAAGGGAGTCGATATTTCACTGTCTCCAGAACGTGAGGTCTGTATGGTCAGATTGCCGGTCAATGATTGGTGACGCAATAAACGCACATTGCGGGAAGCCTGCAGGTTGATAAGCTGGAAAAAACTTTGTCTGCCAGTCAGGGTGCGCGAATCGGTGGCACGTAAACGGAAGATTGTGACCTCCATGCCTTTCGAACGGTTCCATGACAGCGAGCCGCCACTGATCAGATTCGAAACAGGGGTGCTTCTGGTGCTCAGCACCTCCGATAATCGCTGATTTAGGTCTATCGTCAAGCTGCCGCTGCCAAGACTGGTGCTTTTGCTCAATTGGTGTCCGAGATTTCCTCCCAGGCTCTGTACACTGCTGGTGGCGGTCTGATTTGGGGTGCTGGTAGTGGCGGTCTGACTTGAGCTGGTCCTGGTGGTGGTCGAATTTGAAAGGCTGGCGCCCGCGAATCGGGTGTAACGAAAGCCCCCAAGGTTGATCGCGTCAGGATTCTCGCCAAAAAATTTCTGGGCTGCCAGGGCGGCGTTGGTGGACACGGTTTGTATGCCGCTGTTGTCGTCGTTGACATTGACGCTGCCATACATACGGAGCAATCTAGACCATGCATAGTTTGCACCGAGGTTAAAATTCGAATCGTCGAAACGAAGGGGAGTGGTGCTGTCGCTACTGATCTTCGACCTGAGTAATCGCACGCTGCTGGTCATCGTCAGAGGGTTTCCATTGGGCCGCCAAGATGCGAAGCTGGATAACTGCTGGGAATTATAATCGCTTTGTTGCGGCGCGCTGATTCCCGAATTTAAAGTGTAGTCCGTTTTGATCAGATTAACCAGGCTTGCCACTGAGAAGGAGGAGTTCGGCTGATAAAGATGGTTGGTCATCAGTGTATCTGTTAAAAGACGGTCGCCTTTAGGCGGGTGACTTATGTCGCTGAAGGCACCGATTACATGTAATGACTGGTATTTAACGGGTTGCGCCGTCAAGGTCAAATTCAATTGATCCCTGACTTCTTCAGTGCCGAAACTTGCTCTGCCACCCGTGCTGTGAGTATAGAATGCCAAGCTGTCGACATCGCCACGCAGAGAGCGATATTGTTGAGTCAGGTCGAACCCGCTATTTTTATAATCGGAGTTGATCCCGCTGGAGGAGCCGCTAGCGTGGTTCTCACCTTGAAAGACGTGTGCCTTGAACGGAAAGCGGCTGTATTTCAACATGTCCAGGGCGGCTTGACCTGTGACGGCCATGTTCGCCGACTTGGAGGTGGCTGGTGGCGGACCGTAGCTGGTGGTGCTGGAGTTGACGCCGACTGACAAATCGCCAGAAACTTGGGCGAACCAAGGCTGCCAAAAATAGGATCGTGCGCGGGCATTGGCAGTCACTTGCACGCCAAGCATCTGCATTGCGGTTCTGCTCGTCCCAAAATGGTTGCTCAGATATGTGTAACCAATATCTCCACCAACCCTAGTAGCAAACTCGATGGGGGCAAGTTGCAGGTGCCGTTGCTCGTCGGGGAATGCCGGGCGCGACCAGCCAAAAACCAGCCATCCCACTACGAGGGCACTGGATATCCGACTTGCACCACCTGTTCCATTTTTTACTCGCTTTGGTCTAAGCATTTCATTATTTGGTGTTAATGGTGTGGAAGCACTAATGCGATTGCTTCAAACTTTAATTGGTACGCAAGCTGCATATGCAAGTATCGTGCAAAGTTTGCTCTTGTTTCGACCATAGCGGTGGCGGAAATTTTTGAGCGAACAGACCGCCAGATGCGGTAGCCAGGAACCGCATCTTCACGATTGATTCCAAATGCAAGTTTTCATTTACCCAGTATAACAAAGCTGGGTGATTTACTGCCACCCAGGAGCGGGGTGAAGTTGCTACCGGATATGAAATTGCCACCCTGTTCAGGATAAATCACCGTATCGTGCCTTGCCTTCAAAACGTTTGGCGGTGTCAACAACCCATCAAATTTTGGTAACAGTTTGGTTTAATTGCCTGCGTTTGATGGATTGCGTCCTGGTTTTGACGCTTTTTCTGGGGTGATGCCAGTGCAGGTGAAACTTAATTTCGCGGTAGATTGCGCGCCTACGCTATCTCCCACACAGAATCGTGTATGTTTCAGCATTCCCTGCGGCCATGATTCTGTCTGGGAAAAGCATCATCCGGACTCAATCCCAAACTGGTGTGAATCATTCATTTTTTTGGTAAAGCGCCCCCGTCATTTTCAGCCGGCTTTTTAGCAGCGGTGGGGAGCGGCAAGAAACGCGACTCGTCGATGTGAACATGTGTTTGCTTCCGGAGCTTCGCGTTGAGAGCGTTCCATGCGATATCGCTTTGTTCAGTTAGCCACAGCTCCTTGGCGCGGTGCTGGGATGCCTCAAAATTGAGTGGAGGTGGTTGTATGCGGTCAGTCAGGCGGAAAATCGCCACGCCTTCCAGCAGTCTGACGGGGTCTGAAGTTTCGCCGGGCTGGAGTTTGCTCACGGTTTGCTCGGGCAGCCCGGGCAGCATGCCGGTATGCAAGTAGCCCATGTCGCCGCCCTCCTCGGCGGTTATGTCGCCGGAGTAGTCATGTGCCAATGTCGCGAAATCTTCGCCGGCACGCAGACGCTTGACCAAACCATCCGCTTCTTCCGTCGCCTTGCGCCATTCCTCATCAGTTGAGGACGGGTCCACCCTGATCAGGATGACCGAGACCTTGGGTTGCGGAGGCGACGTGAACTTGTCCGGATGGGCAGCAAAATACTCTTGGAGCTGCTTCGTGGTAGGTGGAGGCACATTGCGCACGAGTGTTTCCAGTTGGTACCGGATGTTCTCATCCTGCAGCTTCTTGGTGATAATTGGCAGCACCCGTTTGCGGGCTTTCGGCCAATTTGGATCGTTGGCATAATGCCGATCATACTTTTGCAGTTCCTGATCGACAGCGGCAGGGTCCGGCTTCAGTTTGCGGCGCCTGGCTTCCTGCGTCAGCAGGATGTCGTTGACCAGCTTGTTTCCGACTTCCCGCTGGAATGCGGCCAGCGCATCATCGTCCGGCTTGCCGTGAAAGAACCTGTTTTTTGCCTGGCTGGTAAAAGCAGCGCGGTATTCCGCCCAGGTGATCGTGACGTTCCCGACGGTAGCGAATACCGGTACTTTGGCGGCGCTGCCCTGCGCCACTGGAGGAGTGGCGGCCAAGGTCTGTTCTGCGCAAAGCGGCATTCCGGCGAGCAGCAGCGCCAATGTCAAACGGGCACCAGACCAAAATTTTTTCGACTTAATGTTCAGGATGTTGCGGTTTCTTTCAGCTTTCACTATGGGGGCCTTTCATGTTAGGTGATTCCGTCCGGTTTGCGGCAGTGCGTTGAAATTAGCCTTTCGCGCAAGACTATCGTGCAGAGTCCGATGCGTTTTCGATATCAATTTATGTTCAATATAGGGGCAATCCCCATATATTTGTTCAGCATAGTGGGTACTGTTATCCCTGTCAAATGACTGCATGCGGTTTCATTTCATTCTGGCTGCGATATTCAGGGCCGACAGACTGCTAGCGGGTAAGACTGCAAAAAAAAAGCCGGACGATGTACCGTCCGGCTCACCCATTGCTGGGTTATATTACCTGCTGCTTACTTGGCGTGGCAAGTCAGACAAACCTGGCTGCCGGTATTGCCGCCTGGAAGACGCAGGAAGGTTGTGTTGGAGCTATGTGGGTCATGGCAAGTTCCGCATTCCACCATCGGCTCACCAGAACCAAGCGCACCATCGGTACGGGTATAGAGCGGGAAGTCGTTAGCCTGATAGCCTAGGCCACCTGTATCCACATAGAACATGGTGGAGTTGGGGTTGGAGGAAATGTTAACAGCGCCGGTAGCGATGCCCGTTGGTACAGCGGATGGGCTGTTGGTGCTGGTAGTCGGAGCATTGTTTGTAGCAGTCGAGCCATATCCGCCAGGGTTGCCGGTGAATGCAGCGAAGTCTGGATCACGTGTAGCTTGACCAACAGAAGGAGTAGTTCCAACTTGGTAGCCGCCACCACCGTACTGCATGCTGATCGGATGGTCGTTCCTCAAGTCGGTGCCCAAGTAGATCAGGTCGCCGGTTGTTGTTCCGTTATCGCTTGGTGTAAAGTCGCTCAGATAAGCGGAGCTTGGATCGGTACCATCCAGCCATGTCGAGGCGCCACCGTCCGTGGTCACGGTATTGCTGTTAGGACCGGAGCCAGGTCCGTTGATTACGGAGTTTCTGGCTTGTGTGCCGTCATGGCAGGAGAGGCAGGCGATCGATACGCCACCAACAGGTGCTTCGTCAGCGTCAAAGGTGATACGGCCCATGCTGCTGAAGCGGGTGTAAACGGAAGTGCTTGATACGGTGCGGTTCCAGATCGGTGCATTGGTTGCTTGATTGCCACCGTGGGGTGTATGGCAGAATATGCAGATTTCGGTAGTGCCATTAGCACCCGTCATATGTGCACCTTCTCCGGTTACGCTCAGGTTGTGCGCGGTATTGGAGACGCTGGCCATGGCTGCGCTGCTTGCTGCCATCAGCGCCAAGCCGCCGGCTACTTTGGCGATTGAAGTGAATGATGTTTTCATTAGTAAATCCTTTTAAAGTTTAGGAAAAAGAGTACTGCAATCTTCTTTTTGACACCTGCCCTACCGCTCAAACCATGATAGTGCGTGTCAATAAAAGCATATACTGTGCCAGTATATTAATTTATTGTTTATTAACTATAATTATTTAAATAAAAAATATTTCTCTCATAATCAGGAAGAATATCCCCGGTAATTTCTTGAAAATGGGAGATAGCAGTAAATTCCGGGTGCATTTCAATCGGCGAGTAAACCTGGAATTTGATCGGGCCCCAGTCAGTAGCGAAACTCGAGAAATGGGAATGCCTGTGCCGGTGTCTGGTAGGGGTTAGCGCATGCGGGCCTGGCTTGTGCGCTTGGCGGTTTGCCTCGCCTGGTGGGTTGGGATTACTTGTTGTGGCAACTCAGGCAAACCTGGCTGCGTGCATTGCCGCCGGGCAGGCGCAGAAAAGTCGGATTGGTGCTATGCGGATCATGGCAGGTTGCACATTCTACATAGGGCTGGTTTAGTGTGGATTCGCTGGGTATGGAATCGATTTTATCAGTGCGGGTGAAAAGATATAAATCAGTCTTCTGCCGCCCATTTTTGGAGTTCGGGGTCTCTATCCACCAGACGGTGCCGTTGCCGGTACCGCTGTATGTGCTTTTATTGAATCCTCCCTTGGGGGAATCGAAGCTGCCTGCTTTGCTGAAATTTCCTATATCGTTGAAGGCGGCTGTGTCGTTGCGTTTGAAGACTCCGCGCCTGTTAAAGAAGGTGAATTTATTGCCATCAAGTGAAGTAAATTTATTAAAGTCAGCGAGTTGGGTGTAGGCGGCGACCGGGTCGGGAGGGATGTCAGGCGCGTTCTGGTTTTGTCCGCCACCGCCGTACGGCATGCCGACCGGATGGTGGTTCTTCAAATCGTTGCCGGTATTGACCATCTCTCCATATGGGACATTCAGCCTGTTGTCCGGTGTATTAATTATGATATTCGGTGCTTGGGTACCATCATGGCAGGAGAGACAAGACATGGACACTGAGCCTGACGCTTCATTCGTGGCACTGCCCATGGATGAGTAAGCCCGGTAGCCGCTCAAGGGTGGAGCGGTACGGTTCCACAGCGGAGGGGACGCGACACCGGATTCCGAGCCTTGCGGTGTATGGCAGAATGCGCAGATCTCCCCGGTATTGGCGCCGGTCGGGGTGAGGTTGTGCTTGCCGAAAAGGGCGGCATCGCCAGTGACGGCATTCCCGGTGGCGGCATCTGCGGTCGTGGCAATATGGGTGGCATCGTGGGTGGGGCCAGTACAAAAGTCGCAGAGAAAATATCCATCAGCCGCTACCGCATTACGTTTTGCTGTCTTGCTGGATGCAGGGGTGGGTGTAGCTGATGCGGCTGGAATTTCGCCGGGTGGTGGTGTGACGGTAGTAGTATCTGCTGTTGCGACACCAGTCTCAGCCGTTGCGTTATCAGCAATTCCCGGTGGAGTTGGAATTGCTTCAAGTTGGCTGAATACACCGGCTGGCAGGGCTGTAGCGGGAATCGCTGTCGGTAAGGTGCTGAGAGATGCCACCAGAATAGTCTGGCCAGCGGTGAATACGGCCGCACCTGCCTTATTGGTCATGCTGATGCTGCCTGATATTACCTGGCTGTAGAGGGTGTCATTCACTGTGACGGCCATGAACTCCGTTCCGCGAGTGTCTATGGTTGCGTTCGGGGTCGAAAGCCGGAATGCTTCATGGTTGCGCTGACCGATTAACCCGGTGATGAAACGCATGCCGCCTGTGAATTTGGAAAAATCAACATTGCTTTTCCCGGCACGCTTTGGATCGTAATGATACTCGTCGACATGGAAAGCGGTGTTTGCTTGCATGATGGCTATTTGACCATCTTTGAATTCCAGCACGGCATAACTTTTGTCGCCGGTATTTACGACTGTATCAGAAGGAATTGCATCGTTCTTTATCGCAGCACGGGGGGCATTTTTCCCGATGCCAATGGACACATCACCGGCAGCATCGTATACATAGCCATCCGCAGCCCACGCCGAAGTTGTAACAATCCAGGCGAGAACCATTAACGCACGGCCAAGACTTTTTGCTGAAACCTTAACCGCCCCCAACTGAAACACCCTGTAAAGCCATAGGCGGTTCCTGGCGGCGGCATCAACCCACAACCCTCGCCTCAGGCACGATACCAATTTTTTGATTCTGTTCAAGACTGACCTCGCGCGCAACTGCTATGTGCGCCAAATAAAGTTTTCATGTCGCGAATTTCAATAAATTAGGGCTGTAAAAAAATTGGCTACTTTATGTTGATTAAGGCTGTCAGCCCTATCGCTTGGAAGCAGGCACAAAATATGCCGATTTACCTTAATCAATATACAACCTATGTGTTTTGTCGTAAATATCTTTCGATTTCAGAAAATCATCCTCCCGTATTTGAGAAATGCTGCGCTAGTAATCATCAAATTACGGGAAGATTCGGTTACCCCTGCGCAGGCAGTCGGGAGAGGGCAAGGCAATGATTCCGATCTTGAGTTAGGAAAAGACAAACAATAATGTATATCCTCGATTTGTCAAAGTGAGCGCATCTACAATTAATGCTGTTTTGAATATCTGCTTTGGATGACAGCTTAATTCTGATTTGGTTTCAATTTTGTGGGCATAAGCCAAGCGAGCAGCTTTTCGTGAAATCTTCCTGCGCCGCCGCGAAGTTGCCGAGGGCGCGGTAAGTCAGGGCGCGCCCATTATAAGAGTTGGGATTGTTCGGATTCAGCGCAATGGCTCGGTCATAATCACGCAGCGCTTCCTGATACCTCCCCAGGGAATAATAGGCGGTGGCGCGATTGCCATACATGAAATCATAAGGATGTGTGGCAATAGCCCTGTTGAAAGCGGCGATGGCCTCGTCATAGCGCTTGAGTTGTCCCAACTCGGTGCCAAGGTTGAAATAAATACGCTCGACACCGTATG
>DHIV01000139.1 GCA_002403995.1 Gallionella sp. UBA4737
CGGTCCGCACATCTTGTGCCCGGAAAATGCGTAAAAATCGCAATCCAGATCCTGCACATCGACAGGCTGATGAGGCGCGGCCTGGGCTCCGTCAATCAAAACAGGCACGCCGTGCAGGTGAGCAAAGGCGATCATCGCCTTCACCGGATTCACCGTGCCTAGCGCATTTGACACATGCGTCAGCGCCATGAATTTTGTTTTTGCATTGAACAGCGCCTCGAATTCGTCGATGAGCAATTCTCCGGCATCGTTCATCGGGATCACGCGCAACACCGCACCTTTTTCTTTGGCCAGCATCTGCCACGGAACGATGTTCGAATGGTGCTCAAGGGCGGACAGGATGATCTCATCCCCTTTGCCGATGAAAGCGCGGCCGTAGCCGTGCATCACCAGGTTGATGGCTTCCGTCGTTCCGCGCGTAAAAATGATTTCACGCGATTCTTTCGCTTTCAGAAAATGCTGCACCTTGACGCGCGCTGCCTCGAATTCCTTGGTGGCCAGCTCGCTCAAATAATGCACTGCGCGGTGGATATTGGCATGCTCCTGACTCTGGTAACGCACGATGCGATCGATGACCGGCTGCGGCATCTGACTGCTGGCCGCATTATCCAGGTAGACCAGCGGTTTGCCGGAAACCTGCAGGCCGAGTATCGGAAAATCGGCCCGTATACGTTCGATATTCATGCGATCTATATCCTTGTGTTCGCCATTCATTCCTTCAAAGGCCATGCGTTCGATCTTCATGTGCGGACTCCGCTCATGCGTTCCAATATCGCCCGGCCCAATGATTCGACCAGAGACGGTACGGGAATTTTGTCTATGATTTCGGCGGCAAAGGCATGGGTGAGCAAGTTTCTCGCGCGCTCCTCGGTAAACCCGCGGCTCTTGAGGAAGAACAGCGCGTCAGCATCGATCTGCCCGACCGTCGCGCCATGCTTGCAACTCACATCGTCGTTGAAGATTTCAAGTTGCGGTTGGGTGTCGATACGCGCTTTGTCCGAAAGCAGCAGATTGCGGCTGCTTTGCACAGAGTCTGTTCCGACCGCCCCTGCGTGCACGATGATCTTGCCGCTGAAAATCGCATGCGCGGATCCGTCTGCAATGCATTTGTGCAATTGGACACTCTTGCCTCTCGGCACCGCATGATCGATCCGCGTGTGCGTGTCGGCGATCTGGCGTCCCGCGATCAATGCCAGACCGTCGAGATGCATTTCAGCGCCTTCACCCTGCTGTGTGACGTGCAGGGTATGACGCGACACACGCGCACCGAAAGCGAGCGAGGTTGCTGTGTAGACACTGCCCCTGCCCGATTCGACCGAACAATGACCGATGTGGAACGCGTTCTTTTCTTCGCGCTGCACCCGCACATGCTGCAATTGGGCATGCTCTTTCAGTACAACTTCGGTCACCGCATTCGAAAAATAAATTCCGTCGCCAAGTCCAACATAATCTTCGACCAGGGTCGCGCGACTGGATGCATCCATCACCACCATGCAGCGCGGATAGATGGCGGATGGAACCTCGCGCCTGGTCGCGACATGCAGAATATGGATAGTCCGCGCCACTTCATTGGCAACATGTACCCATGCGCCGTCCTCAAAGAAGTTTGTGTTCAGCGCGACGAATGCATCTTGCTTGTATGGCGCATGATGCCCAAAATTTTTCTCAACCTGTGGGTCTCCGAAGCGATCGGCAAGAGAAGCTACCGTCACACCTGCCTCCGTTTGCGTCAAATCCGAAAGTTCTGAGGCGTAGCATCCGTCCACAAAAACCAGCCGGATCGCGCCGGGAATCAAAAACTTCTCGATGTCGCCCGAAGTCAATTTGGCAAAGGAGCCGACTGATTGGAAGCCGTGCATGAACAGCGGCGACAAATCGGTGAAACGCCAGTCATCATGCCTGGTTGATGGGAAATTCAGAATCTCGGCATGCGCCAAGGCGTCCAGGCGGATCTGTTTCAGCCAGTTCTCGGATTTGACGGTTTTGCCGAGCAGCAATTGCTCGAAGCATTGTTCTTTGGTCAGCATCACGCCGCCGCCCTGAGCCAGTCGTAGCCGCGTGCTTCCAGTTCCAGTGCGAGTTCCTTGCCGCCAGTCCTGACGATGCGCCCGCCATCCATCACATGCACGTAATCCGGCACGATGTAATTCAACAGGCGCTGATAATGCGTCACCATCACCACCGCATTGTCGGACGAAAGCAGGCTGTTCACACCCTTTGCCACGATCCTCATTGCGTCAATGTCGAGACCTGAATCGGTTTCGTCCAGAATCGCAAGCTTGGGTTCCAGCACTGCCATTTGCAGAATTTCATTGCGCTTCTTCTCGCCGCCGGAAAAACCTTCATTCACGCTCCGTCCGAGAAAGCTCGGATCCATTTCAACGACCTTGATCTTCTCCTGCACCAGATCGTCGAACTCAAGCGGATCGAGCTCTTCCAGCCCGCGTTCCGTCTGGATCGTGTTGTAGGCCAAGCGCAACAATGCGCTGTTCGATACGCCGGGAATCTCGACCGGATACTGGAAAGCCAGGAAGAGTCCCGCTCTTGCCCGTTCTTCAGGGGCGAGCGAAAAAAGATCCTTGCCTTCAAAGGTCGCGGTTCCGCCTGTTACGGTATAGTCGGGATGCCCCGCCAGCACCTTGGAAAACGTGCTCTTACCCGAGCCGTTGATTCCCATGATGGCGTGCACTTCACCCGCGCGTACGGTGAGATTGACCCCTTTCAGAATTTCGGCTCCAGCAACCCCGGAGACCCCGGCGACTTCAGCCTTGAGATTTTTTACTTCCAGCAATACCTTGCTACCCTTGTTAATCACCCTACGCTCCCTTCAAGTTTCAGGCCGAGCAGCTTGGTGGCCTCGACCGCAAATTCCATCGGCAAATGCACGAACACATCCTTGCAAAAACCGTTGATGATCATTGAAATCGCCTCTTCCGAACCGATCCCGCGCTGCGCGAAGAAAAACATCTGGTCTTCGCCGATCTTGGATGTGGATGCCTCGTGCTC
>DHIV01000127.1:0-16879 GCA_002403995.1 Gallionella sp. UBA4737
ATGAAAAACATTCAAAAAGGTTTTACCCTGATTGAATTGATGATCGTGGTAGCGATCATCGGTATTCTGGCTGCGGTGGCGATCCCGGCTTATCAGGATTACACCGTCAAGTCCAAAGTGACGGAAGGCACCAGCCTGGCCACTCCGGGGATGACCTCTTTCGGCGTTAACTGCAGCGAGGGAACCATAGTCAACATCAATGCTAGCTATAATAATTCTCTTGGCATCAGCCCCACCATCACTGGCAAATACGTCGCCTCTGTGCTGGCTGAAGTCAAGCAGGGACAGACGGGCACTCAGGATGGAATTGGCACGATCACGGTCAAATTCAACTCTGCCATCCCGGCCGTAGATGGTGAGTGCTACACCTATATCGGTACCTGCAAGGCCGGTATCGGCATGACCTGGACTGCTGTACAAAACGACGCTACCAATGCCGTAGCCGGTACCGCAGGCACACAATGCGGTTCTGTTTCCGGTGGATTTGCACTCAAGTTCTTGCCTAAGACTTAATATAGGCAAGTGCAGCTTCAAGAGCAAGGGGCCTACGGGCCCCTTTCTCGTTGGGTCACAATCGAGCCGCGCATCCGTCATGCCGACTTCGCGTATGATGAGGCCGGTAGCGTCGAAATTATTCAGGAATATCTTCATGCGGCGTTTTTTGCCCTTTTTTTGTCTGCTTGTTGCACTTGTTGTTACCGTACTGGTTTACCAGCGCGGCTTATCCGGCCCTTTCTTGTTTGACGACGGGCCCAATATTGTTCAAAACTCCAAACTGGCGATCCATGATTTAAATCTAGGCACCCTTAAACAGGCCGCCTATTCCGGCTACAGCGGCCCGTTGCTGCGCCCGCTCAGCATGATGAGTTTTGCGGTCAATTATTATGCGACCGGACTGGATCCTTATTATTTCAAGCTGACCAATCTGGTGATCCACCTGTGCAACGGCGTGGGTCTGTTCATCCTGACCTGGTTATTGCTGGGCTTCTACCGCAAGCGCTTCGAGCCCGGCCTGTCTATTGCTCACGCACAATGGGTCAGCCTGGCTGTTGCCACCGCATGGCTGCTGCACCCGTTCAACCTGACCAGCGTGCTATATATCGTGCAGCGCATGACCAGCCTGGCGGCTTTGTTCAGCATCTGGGGGCTGGTGCTGTTCCTGTTGGGAAGAGTCAGGCTGTATGAAGGCAAGAATGGCCTGCTGCCGATGCTGGCCGGTTTGCTGCTGTTCACGCCGTTGGCGGTACTCAGCAAGGAAAACGGCGCGTTGCTGCCGCTGCTGATGCTGGTTATGGAAGTCACGCTGTTTGGCTTTCATGCCGAGAAGACTTCGGCACGCCGCTTCCTGGCAGGCTTCTATGTACTGTCCGTCGCGATACCCGCCGTCATTGCATCGGGTTATCTTGCCATGCATACGGAGTGGTGGCTGGCAGGATACAAGACCAGGGATTTCACGCTGACCGAACGGGTCATGACCGAGGCACGCGTAGTGTGGTTCTACATCGGACAGATAATGTTGCCCAGCACCGCGCAAATGGGTTTGTATCACGACGACATCGCGATCTCCCGGGGCTGGTTCCAGCCTGCCAGCACCGCATTGGCGATGGCCGGGCTGATCGCGCTGCTGGCGCTGGCCTTCATTGCCAGAAAGAAGGCCCCCATCATCTCGTTCGGCGTGCTGTTCTTCCTGGCCGGACACGCGCTGGAATCGACGATATGGCCGCTTGAGATCGCGCACGAGCATCGCAATTATCTGCCCATGTACGGGATTCTGCTGACATTGTTCTTTTATCTGCTCTACCCGCTGAAATATATCGATAACCTGCGCTTGCGCCAAATGGTCGCGGTACTGCTGATCGGCCTGTTTGCCTTCAACACTTTTGCACGTGCCGGCAAATGGGCAAACCCGCAATCCCTGTTTCAGGCAGAGGTCGAACACCATCCCGGTTCCGCGCTGGCCAATGGTGAAATGGGGGCTGTCTACAGCAACATCGTTACGCCGGACAGTTTTGGTATGGCCACGAACTATATATTCGCACGTGGATATTTTGAAATGGCGGCGAAACTGGACAGGAACGATACCAAGCCGTTGTTTGGCTTGATCATGTTAAACACCAGCAGAGGTAAAATTGTCGAGCCGGGCTGGCTGCAGGAATTGGCGCATCGGCTGGAGGCAGCACCTTATGCTGCGGTGACCAGCGATAAACTGCTCTCTCTTACCGAGTGTCAATTGGGAGGGAAGTGTGAGCTTACGGATACCGAATTTGCCGGATTACTGCAAGCGGCGTTGCGCAACCCGACCTTGACGGGCTTGAATCGGGCAAAGGTGCTGTATGCACTGAGTTCATACACGATCAATGTCGCGCGGGATTATCCCGCGGCACTGCGTATCATGCAGCAGATGGTGCAGGCCGCTCCGCAGAATGTTGCGTATCGCATCAAACTGATCGAATTCCTGACGGCATTGCGCCGCATAGACGAGGCGAAAGAACAGTTGGCGATAGTGAAACGGATGGACACGTTGCAAGATCACAGTGCGGAGATTGCTGCGCAGGAACTGATACTATCCGGACAAGACAATCATGCATCACCGCGCTGACCGATGAATAATATAAATGTGAAAAACTTGTCCCTGATCCTGCCTGCACGCAACGAGGCGGGAGCATTGCGCCATCTGTTGCCGGAACTGGTGGCGATACTGCCGGATGCGGAAATCATCGTCGTCAATGATGGCTCGGACGATGACACGCTGGCGGTATGCGCGGAATTCCCGGTGCGCGTGGTCAGTCATCCTTACCCGAAAGGCAATGGCGCCGCCGTCAAATCCGGTGCGCGTGCCGCGAACGGAGATGTGCTGATCTTCATGGACGCGGATGGGCAACACAAGCCTGAAGATATCTCCGCGCTGCTGGAAAAGTTCGCCGAAGGCTACGACATGGTGGTGGGCGCGCGCCAGACAGGCTCCCATGCGGGTGCGCACCGTGCGGTAGCGAATGACCTATTCAGCCGCTTCGCTACCTGGATGGTACAGCAGACGGTGGAAGACCTGACTTCCGGGTTCAGGGTGGTCAAAGCAAAAAAATTCCGTAAATTTCTCTATTTGTTACCCAATGGGTTTTCCTACCCGACCACCATCACGATGAGTTTTTTCCGCGCCGGATTCAGCGTGGCTTATCTGCCTATCCGCACGCCACGGCGATCTACCGGGAAAAGCCATATCCGCCCGGTGCGGGACGGGGCGCGATTTTTACTGATCATCATAAGGATAGGCACGCTCTACTCCCCGCAAAAACTGTTTTTGCCGATCAGTGCCGGTTTTTTTATGACCGGATTGGGTTACTATCTTTACACCTATTTAAGCATGGGGCGTTTCACCAACATGAGCGCGCTGCTGTTCATCTCGGCCATCCTTACCTTTCTGATCGGCATCGTATCCGAACAGATTTCCGCATTGCACTACAAGGATATTGATCTGCTCGATCACGAGGATAAATAGCTTGGGCCAAGAGAATGAGCATTAAAAAACGTGTTTTGGTGCTGACCTCCACCTTCCCACGCTGGCAAGGCGATAAGGAACCACCATTTGTTTTCGAGCTGTGTAAGCGGCTTGGTGATCAGTTCGACGTTCTTGTGTTGGCTCCCCACGCGGATGGTGCCAAGCGGTTCGAGAGGATGGGCAGCATTGAAATCATGCGCTTCCGCTATTTTTTGCCGCGATGGGAAAAGCTGGCTTACCAGGGAGGGATACTGGCCAACCTCAAGCGAAACCGCTGGTGTCATCTGTTACTCCCGTTGTATTTTCTCTCGCAGCTGGCCGCCTTGCATCGAATTCTGCGGCATCAACGCATTGATCTGATCCACGCTCACTGGCTCATCCCGCAAGGATTGACTGTCGCGATTGCCGGCGTATTCACAAGAAATATGCCGCCCATGATTTGTACCTCTCATGGTGGGGATCTGCTTGGTTTGAACGGCCTGTTGCCAAGCTCGATTAAGCGCTGGGTAATCCGCTGCTCATCTGTGCTTACGGTAGTCAGTCATACGATGGAGGAACGTGCGCTGTCGCTGGGGGCAAAACCGGAGAAATTACAAACCGTTTCTATGGGTGTCGAAACCTGCTCACTTTTTACCCCGGACGCCGCAACCCGTCGTGTGGATAACGAAGTGTTGTTTGTCGGGCGCCTTGTGGAAAAGAAGGGTTGCACATACCTGCTCGGAGCGATGCCGGAAATCCTTAGGCGACACCCCGACACGCATCTTAGAATTGTCGGTAGCGGCCCGGAGGAAGAAGCATTGAAGCGGCAGGCGGTTCGCCTTGGTATTGCCCATGCCGTTACTTTTCATGGCGCGGTAAATAATGCGGAAATCCCCAATCTATATAGACGGGCAACAGTTTTTGTGGCTCCATCCATCGTCACTCCCCAAGGAGATCAGGAAGGACTGGGGCTGGTTTTGGTCGAAGCACTGGCCTGCGGGTGCCCGGCTGTAGCTTCCGACCTGCCCGCGATACGAGATGTCATTATTCATCAGGATACTGGTTGGCTCGTGCCGCAGAAAAGCCCGGAAGCCATTTCCGATGCGGTGGTGAAGTTATTGTCGGAGCCTGGTTTGCGCAGACACCTGACAGTTAACGGCAGAGCCCACGCAATACAGAATTTCGATTGGGGGATCGTCGCCAGTCGCTATGGTCGTCTGCTGGATGAGCTCGTGCCCACTTCATGACAACCACCCCGATCGCAAAAAAGCTTCCTGTGCCAATGAATAAGCCTGGGGCGCATAGATGACGCAGCGTGCAAATGCGCTGGAGCCAGGAATGGGGAAACCCGTCTGTTCGATCTGCATCGCCAACTACAACGGTGTAGGGGTTATTGAAGACTGCCTGGATTCGGTATTCGCCCAGGACTGTGATATCCCCTTCGAGGTCATCGTCCACGACGACGCCTCCGGCGATGGTTCGGCGCAACATATCCGCACTGTCTATCCGCAAGTCGTTTTGATCGAAAGTGCGGACAATGTCGGCTTCTGCATCGCCAACAACCGCATGGTAGAACGAGCGACAGGAGAATTTATTCTGCTTCTTAACAACGATGCGGCACTGTACCCGGACGCATTGGCGACCCTTTTAAAGGGCGCGCAGGACATCGGCCAGCCAGCCATCCTCAGCTTGCCTCAGTACGATGCAGCGAATGGCGAGTTGCTCGATATCGGCTGTCTGTTAGACCCCTTTCTCAACCCGGTTCCAAACCGGGACCCGGAACGGAACGAAGTGGGAATGGTCATCGGTGCCTGCCTATGGATTCCGAAGGCGCTGTGGCAGGAGTTCGGCGGATTTCCGGAATGGTTCGGTTCCATCGGTGAAGACCTCTATCTCTGCTGCCGTGCAAGGCTGACAGGATATCCTGTTCGCGCAATGGGTATCTCCGGTTACCGCCATCAAGTCGGAGCCAGCTTCGGCGGCGGCAAGGTGCAGGGTGACAGATTAACCACAACATTCAGGCGACGCGCTCTGTCGGAACGTAACAAGACCTTCGTCATGGCTACCTGCTACCCCGGCATCCTGCTAATCTGGCTTTTACCATTGCACTTTGTCCTGATCCATTTGGAAGGATTGCTGCTCACCCTGATCAAAGGCGACAGCACAGTCTGGAACAAAATCTATGCTCCACTGCTGCCGGCATTGTGGCGTCAACGCCAAGCACTGCTGTCTCTACGGAAAAGTGTACAGTCACAACGCAAAGTCTCTCTCCGCTCCTGGCTTGTCCCCTACTGCTGGATACCGTGGAAACTGCGAATGCTGATCCGGCACGGTTTGCCAAATCTCACTTGACCAGGAGATCGAGAGCGATGCTGCCCCAGTTTCGGGCATAGCGCGCATAGCCTCCATTCAAGATTTCGGCCGTCACCACCGGCAAGCGGGCGAGGCGGTTCCCTGGCAAGGCAGCACGGCGGCGCAGGTGGGCGATTTTGGCATTGACCTGGCCGCGAACGGTTTCTGGCGCCCCCAACTCTTCCAGGCGGATAGCCAATACGTTCCAGCGGGCGATTTCTTCTGCATAATAGGCGTGCTTGTCCAGAGCAACTGCTGCTCGCGCTTCATGCAATAAACCCCGCTGCAAGGCACCAAGCGCGTTGCTGCTATGCTGGCGGTAGCGTTGCAGCGGGGTTTCCTCCAGGCCGACTTTTCCCGTGGCCGCTAGGATCGCGGAGATCCAGGCATCGTAAAGCCATCCGTGAGGGATGGGCAGGAGTCGTTCGCGCGCTTGCGACTTGAATGCAAGTGTGGCGCCGCCAACAACAAAGTGCTTGATCAACACATCGAAGAGACGGCCTTCTCGCGCAAGTTCACGTTCAATGTGATTGAAGTTGACTCGTTGCCACAAAGTGTAGCCAAGAGAATGCAGGTTGGAATCGCTTACTTCAGCCTCGCAGCAAACCCAGTCCATCCCCATTGCGAACATTTCAGCAAACAATGCCAGCTTGTTCGGTAGCCATACGTCATCCTGGTCGCAAAGGGCAATGATGTTTCCCGTGCAGCGGAGGATGGCCTGCTCAAAATTGGCACCGATGCCAAGCCGTTGCGGGTTGCGAAATAGGCGCACCGGGAATGGTGCGCTGTCAGCAAAGCCCTGCAGAAGGAAATAAGTGCCATCATCCGATGCATCGTCGCAAACCACCAGTTCCGCAGGCAAATAATTTTGACTTGCCAGGCTGTCGAGTTGCTCGGCAAGGAAGTGTTCTCCGTTGCAGGTGCAAAGTGCAATGGAAATGCGTATTGGCTCAGCCATGGAAGGATGAACAACGGGAAACACGCGGAGCAGGAGCCAATGTCGGGAAATGATGATCCAGAGACAGATTGGGATTGTGGGCGGGGTCGTTATCCAGTTGTGCCTGCCAGCGAGATCGAATTATCTGGGCCGCTTCAGTCCTGGCGGAAGGTTGTTGCGATGATCCGTGCCAGACCATTTCCGCGTATGGTGTCCAGAGAATACGATAACCCAGTTTTCCCAGACGCAGGCAAAAGTCCACATCTGCATAATGATCGGACAGGTACGCGGCATCGATCCCGCCAGCCTCAAGAAATACATCCCTGCGGAATGCCATGCATTTTATCGTTACCGCAGAATAGTCCTGTATCAGGACGGCACGACCCGCAATACCCCGTTCGCCTTTCGATGCCCCTTCGTAGCTGGCACCTGCAACCCGTTCCCGCCCCAGTCCGAGAATGATGCCGCCATGGTAGATGGTGCCATCTGGATTGGTTAGCTTGGTGCCTGCTGCACCTATTTCGGGCCGCATGGCATGACTGACCAATTCGATGAGCCAGTCTGGCTCGGCGGGAACGCATTCCGGGTCGAGCAAGCAGATTACCGGCTGCCCGGCAGCGGTTACGGCCTGGTTGATCTGTTGGGCAGAATTCGTTCCGGGCAGGCTGTCCACCAGCACCAGACTAAGATTGTGTGCCTCAGCCAGCGATCTGAGTGGTTCCAGCTCTTGTCGCTGCGCTGTGTCGATAACGAAGTAAAGGCTCAGAGCGGGATATGCCGTATTCTTCGTCAGGTTACGGATCAAGCGTTCGAGCGTGGGTGCCGGGGCGAACCGGGAAATCACCGCTACCGGCAGCGGGTTGTCCAGCCGGTATTTGACCCGGAAATAGGTGCCATATTGAGGCAGAACGTCAGCGACGACCCCCATTCGTGCCAGGTGATCGTGAAGAACTTTCTGGCCACTTTTTACGACAAGGTTTTTGGTCGCGGCACTCAGTGCGGTGGAATTCCGGGTAATGCGCGAGTGATAAAGCACATAGGGCAGGTGCCGGATTTGTGTGGCCGGAATGCGTTCACTGACCCGCAGAGCCAAGTCCCAGTCCTGGCATCCTTCCGTCCCGATGCGGAAGCCGTCGATTCCCCGGACAATGGCGGCGCGGTAAATGGCGAGGTGGTTCACCGCGTTTTGCGAGCGCATCAGGTCGGGATTCCAGGCCGGCTTGAAATGAGGCCAGGAACGCACGCCGACAGAATTGATCTTGTCTTCGTCGCTGTAGATCAGGGATAGGTCAGGATGATGGTTCAGTACCTGGGCTGCCATGTACAAGGCGTGGGGCGCAAGAAGGTCGTCTTGACCTAGCAATGCTACAAACTCGCCGTTTGCCATTGCAAGACAGCTATTGGACGCGGCTGAAATTTCGCCATGCTCAGCTCGATGTGTGACGCTGATACGGGAATCCTGCAGGCAAAAACGCTCGATAAGCGGTGCGATGCGGGAATCTTCTGAGGCGTCATCAGCGATGCAAAGTTTCCAGTGGGGATAGAGTTGGGCGAGTACGGATGCTATTGCCTGCTCAAGGTGCTCCGGTTCGGGATTGTAAACCGGCAAGAGAATAGAAAAGGTCGGTTGATAGGGCATAGTTCGAATGAGTTCGGCGATCTGCCGTCGATCTTCCTCATAAAGACAATCGAAAACGGCGGTCCACTTTCCGTAGATCACAGTTTGATTGAGGAAATGCAGTACCTTTGTCCGCACAGCACCCAAGCCACCGTCACGCATTACCCTGAGTGCCGCCATCAGCGCCTCAATCTTGTTAACTCCACTGAGATATTGCTGTGCAGCCTGTAGCAAGCTGCCTGATATTTTTGCTGAAATAACCATTCTTTTTACTATCAGCCCCGCGATCAACGCCAGGCCCCTTGCCGAGCCGGTGCCGGATTGGTCAGTCATGTCGACCGCGCCTGCTCTCTCTGCTACGAAACGTGAAACCAAGCGCAAAGAACGCCGCCCATTTGAATAGGCAAATCGATTCCGCTCCCAGGCGCCCAGCAGTTTGACATGCTCGCGGCGTTGCTGGTCTTTCCAGTTCCTGTAATCCGCTTCATTGTGTTCTTCCAGTCCATCTATTGCTACCAGGGTGGTGGGGGAGATCAATGCGGCTTTACCTGCGGGCAGGTGGTCGCCAATATTCTCATCTTCCATGTAGGCATTGAGCAGACCGGAAAGGGAGACGCGCAATCCGTAATCGCAATCCTCTTCTCCATACAGGCCATAATCCTCACACCAGTCACCCAAAATTTCCCAGGTACGGCGGGGGATAAGAATACATGCGCCGCCCAGGTTGCCACGCGGTTTGATGCGCAGCGGTGTGTCGCCCACGCGACTCACGGGATAACTGATCGGTTCAAAGTTGTAGCCGATCACGCCGACGCCGGGAGATTTGTCGATAGTGCGTACCATGTTTCCCAGCCAGCCCGGCTTCTTGATGACAATATCATTGTCCAGTTTGAGATAATAGGGGGCATCCGGTTCGTGATGCCACGCCAGGTTGGATGCCTTGGCAACGCCAACGTTCTCATCCAGCAGAATCAGATTGTCGATCACACCCTGATCGTGCAAGCGTTGCAGGTACTCCCGGCTACCGTCCTGGCTGGCATTGTCCACTACGGTCAGTACATAAGGAAAGTCGGTGTATTTGATTAGCGAGGCAATAGACTGCCGCGTGAACGACTGGCGATTGTATGTGATCATGCCGATATTGACGAAAGCCCCCGTCCCCTTGTGGCGTTTGTTCCGGACTGCAGGCATAAGCGGCGGGGCCGGTAGCAACCCCCGATAGCTGTCCACTATGGTACGTGCCTCGCGCACGCTCAGCCCAATATCGGAATTGCAGATTCCATGAGGATTTTCATAATACAAGCCGAGGGTTTGGGGGATATGTTTCAACTGGTGGCGCAGGGCGACCCGACACCAGAATTCATAATCGCCGGCAGAACGCAGGTCTTCGCGAAAGTAGCCCAATTCTTCGTGGAGGCATCTTCGCCACATGGGTTGGGGACCCATATGGCAGCCGGTTAGCATGATTTCTGGCGAGTAATCAGGGCGCAGAAGATAGCCGTCTGGCCCAATGGCATCGAAGGTTTGGTTTTCTTCGAATGTGACGGCGGTATCGGCATATACCAGGGCAATGTCAGAATTTTGTTCCAGTTCACCAGCCATTACTTCAAGGGCATCGATGCGATGGCAGTCGTCAGTGTTGGCATTGGTGACATATTTGCCTTTGGCGAGCCTAATACCGCGATTCCATGCCTGATATATTGTTTCACGCTCGGTTCTGAGATAGCGGATGTTGTTGTAATGTGACTGAAACTCTTCAACGATAGCCCGTTCGTTTTGTGTGGAGCCGCTGTCGATGATAATGATTTCGATGCGATCGGCTATCGTTTGTTGCTCCAGATTTTTCAGGGCGCTCGCCAAAAATCGCTCGGAGTTATAGGTGGAAACGATGACCGAAACCAGCGGTGCATTGGTTGGATCGGGTGTGATAAGGGAGTGGGTTCCGCTCATGACAATTCAAGCCATCATTGTGATCGTCTGAAATACAGCGTGGTGTCAGGTGTGCCCTGATGGCGCAGCAGCACGTAGCGCTTGATGAACTGGCCTGGCAGATAGCGGTTGTGAAAGATATCGGCAGAGATGGGCAGGGGATTTAAGTTAATCGTTCTCATTGATATTGGTGGACTATCCGCGCGATTCTGCGGTTAGTCGTTGGCTTGGTCAACTCATCGCTTTGCTCGATCAACGTCGGTGAGATCACAGTCTCCACAATTTAAATCCGGCCGCCTCTATCGCAGCACCATCATAGGCTGACTTTACATCCACAAATACCCCGCCGGGTGTCAGCTTTGCCAATAGTTCTGCATTCGGCATGGCCAAAAATTCCCGGTGAGAAACCGCTGCAACAATTGCTTCGGCAGCAGGCAAATCGTCCCAAGCCACCAGGGGAATTTGATATTCATGCATGGCATCATCGGGAGCTGCCACAGGATCATGGACCGATACATCGCAACCGAAGTCCTGTAATTCGCTCACGACGTTCGCCACTTTTGAATTGCGCAAGTCGCTGCAATTTTCCTTGAATGTCAGTCCCAATACGATGACTTTTGCGTTCCGGACCGGATTGCCAGCGCGCAACAATTGCTTGACTGTCTGCTGAGCAATGAATGCTGCCATGCTATCGTTGATGCGGCGGCCGGCAAGGATGACTTCAGGATGGTAGCCCAGCATCTCCGCTTTATGCGTCAGGTAATAGGGGTCAACACCGATGCAATGGCCGCCCACCAAACCGGGACGGAAGGGCAGAAAATTCCACTTGGTTCCTGCCGCTTCCAATACTTCCAAGGTATCAATACCAAGGCGATCGAAGATCAAGGCCAACTCGTTCATCAGCGCGATGTTCAAATCGCGCTGGGTGTTTTCGATAACTTTGGCAGCTTCGGCAACCTTGATGGAGCTTACTCTATGCACACCAGCGACAATTATGTGTTCATATAAGTCGGCGACCTTTTTCAAGGTCGCCGCATCATCACCAGATACCACCTTGGCCACTTTCGTGATGGTTCTTTCCTTGTCGCCGGGGTTGACCCTTTCCGGAGAATACCCGACATGGAAATCCTCCAGCCATTTCAAACCGGATTCACGCTCCAGTATCGGGATGCACACTTCTTCGGTTGCACCCGGATAAACCGTCGACTCATAAATCACGATCGTGCCGCGCTTCAGATGTTTTCCTACGGTAGTGGAAGCTGACACCAAAGGTGAGAAGTCAGGTTGGTGTGCTGCATCTACCGGTGTCGGGACGGCCACGATGATGTAATCGGCTTTGGACAGGTGCGAGGGATCGGTGGTGAAGAGCAAATGTTTGGCGGAGCGAAAATCCTCACTGGGAACATCGCCGGACGGGTCGATGCAATTGCGATAACTGGCCACCTTGCGCTCGGATAAGTCGTAACCGACAGTTGTAAACTTTTTTCCAAACTCTACGGCCAGCGGCAAACCCACATAACCGAGTCCAACGACAGCAATATTCTTCTGGCTCACAGTCTTCCTTTCCGGCTGATATTTTTGCTGGTGACATCCCAATCGTGCATTACCACAGCGACCGGACCAATGATCGCAGGCCGAAAAATGTGATATTGCGGCAGTATTGCGAAGAGCAAGTTCTCCAGCTTACCCACTTTAGGCCTCAACCTTCGTGATGCGATTTCAAGAGCACGGCTATAGGTGCCGCAATTCTGGTTTCGTGCAGATCAATCAGAATTCATGGGGGATTGCCTGCATAAATTTGCCGGCATACTACACCATAAGAATCAGATTTGCCCGCGAGGAATGTCCAAAGCAGCCACAATTTTAGTGGATGGAGACGTGTTGTTGTTATTTTCTGTCGCGCGCGTCCAGCATCCCGCGCAATTCGCGCAAATCACTCTCTATCGCAGAGAGTTGGTAAAAGCTGCCGCCTGCCTGTTTCGCCAATTCGAGCTGTTCGATCGCAGCGTACAGGTTGCCCTGCCAGGCATAGCTGTAGGCCTGCGCCTGATGTTGTTCAAGGGACTTGCCTTGCATGGCATAGGCTCTGGCCTGCAAGTCATATAGCGTGGTGTCCCTGGGATGGCGGGTGATTTGTTCGGCGAGCAGCTTGACGGCGGTTTCAGCCTGGTTATTTTGCAACAGCAGATCGGTGTAGTCATAAATCAGAGCGCGATGCTGCGGAAAGTTCTGCACGGCGGTGCGGTAAAACGCCAGTGCCCCGGAGTAATTTTTGGTGGCGCGCAGCACCTGGCCCTCGAGGGTTGCGATCATGGGATTGTTCCTGGACACAGGGTTGGCCTCGGCCTGCTTGCGCAACAGCGAAAACTGACCGCTGGCGCGCTCGATCTCGTTATTGCGCAACAGTGCGCTCACCAGTCCGTAACGCTGTGCGATCGGGTTGCCGAAATTTTGCGCTCCCAGCGCGTCGCTGAAATAAGCGATGGCATCCGGCGCGGTCTTTTGTGCGGCGATGAGTTTGGTTCGCACCAGTTGAAAATCCAGGCTATCCGGAATCAAGCGGTAGGGTTGGTCATGTATGCGATTTTCGATCTCTGCGATACGGTCGCTGGTGATCGGGTGGGTGCGCATATAGTTAGGCGCGTTGCCGTCCAGCAGACGCGAAGCTTTTTGCAGTCGCTCCAGAAATTCCGGCATGGCGTGCGTATTGAAGCCGGATTTTTGCAATAGCTGCAAGCCGATGCGATCTGCTTCCTCCTCATAAGCGCGGGTAAAATTGAGCTGTTGCTGTATATTGCCTGCCTGCACGCTGGCGATCGCGGCTTCAGAGGCTTGCGGGTTGGTGCGCGCAGCAAGTATGGCGACGGCGATGGCAGCCATCGAGATCAGACCGCTGCCCCGTTGCGCCTCTATCATGCGGGCCAGATGGTGTTGCGTGATGTGTGAAATTTCGTGGCTTAACACGGAAGCCAATTCCGATTCGCTTTGGGTGATGAGCAGCAATCCTGCGTTGACGCCGATGAAACCACCCGGCAAGGCAAATGCGTTGACGCTGTAATCATTGACTGCAAAAAATTCAAAATCGAGAGAAGGTTCGGGGCTGTTTTCGACCAGCTTGCCACCCAATTGATTCAGGTAGTCATTGATCTCGGCATCGTCCAGGTATTGTTTGCTGGCACGAATCTGCAACATGCTTTGCTGCCCAATCTGGCGTTCCTGCAGCGGGGTAAGCGCGGCCTGCGAGACATCGCCCAAGTCAGGAAGGCCATCGCTCAGGGCGCAGGGTGAAATGCACAGCAGCAACAGCAGGGTAAAATATTTCATGTTCGCTATGATAGTTGTTTTTGTCCGCGGTTCACACTGTGGAAGCGCTAATTTGTTTCAAGGTGTATTCATCCCGTATAGACAGGGTTCTGCAAAATGAGCAGAATTGGAATGTTTTAATTATTCAATCAGAAATATGGACAAAATAGGCAAATACAAAATAGTACGCGTACTCGGTACCGGGGCGACCAGCACGGTTTATCTTGCTGTCGATCCCTTTAACAAAGAGCAGGTTGCCATCAAGTTATTCGATCTTGGGATGTTGCGCGACCCGGATCGAGCCAAAATCTATCGCAAACTCTTGATGACGGAGGCGTCGCTGGCCGGCAAGTTGTCGCATCCGCATATCGCAAAGATTCTGGATGCGGTGATGGATGACGATGTCAATTACGTGGTGATGGAATACGTCGAGGGCACCACGCTGGAACAATACGCCGAGGTGGATACACTGTTGCCGATCAATACCATTGCGGAAATCATTTACAAGTGTTGCAAGGCTCTCGAATATGCACAGCATCAGGGTGTGATTCATCGCGATATCAAACCGGCCAATATATTGCTGCAGGGTGAAAGCGAAATCAAGATTTCAGACTTCGGCTCCGCAGCTGTCCAGAACCAGCAAACCACACAAGTCAGCGGGGTGGGCTCTCCTGCCTATATGTCGCCGGAACAAGTCAAAGAATTGAAGCTGAATCATCAGACCGATATCTATTCACTGGGGGTGGTGATGTACAAACTGCTTACCGGCAAGCTGCCGTTTGACGCGAGCAATAATTTCAGCATGATTTATCACATCATCAACATCGATCCGCCGCCACCCAGCTCATTTCGTCCGGAAGCACCGCCGGTACTGGATAAGATTGTGCAGCGCGCAATGGAAAAGGATACTGCCAAGCGCTATCAGACCTGGGAAGAATTTGCCAATGATCTGGTCGGCTTTACCAGCAATTCAGCACCTTCCCAGAAGGAAATCCTTGATACGGAAAAGTTTGACACGCTGCGCAGTTTGGCGTTTTTCAAGAATTTCAGCGATATGGAGCTTTGGGAGGTATTGCGCATCAGCGAGTGGCGCAAAGTTCCTGAATCCGAGTACATTCTCCATGAAGACGAAAGCGGAAGCTCTTTTTACGTCCTGGGGCAGGGTACGGTGCGTGTGGCCAAGCAGGGCAGGCTATTGAGCCTCTTGCATCGAGGGGATTGTTTTGGTGAAATGGCCCATCTTCTGGAGCGCGACTTCAAACGCAGCAGCGACGTGATCGCCAAGAACGACGTGGTGCTGATAGAAATCAACCCCGATGTGTTGAAACACGCAACGTCCGGATGCCGGTTGCAGTTCGGCGATGCCTTTTTGCGCATGCTGGTAAAGCGTTTGTCGGTTGCAAATACACGAATCTCGCATTTGCTTGCGGATCATAATCAAACGGAAGTCGAACAAGATGCCTAGTTCCATGAGTATCAATGGATTCAAGAATATCACCGTCACGGAACTGCAGACGATGATGAAACAGGGCGGCTTACTCTTGCTGGATGTGCGCACGGACGCGGAAGTGGCGCGCGGCAAAATCCCACAGGGCGACTCCCTGCCGCTGCATTTATTGCCGCTGCGCCTGGGCGGGATGAACAAGAGCGCCACCACCATATTCTATTGCCAGATGGGCGGACGCTCCGCGCAAGCAGCCGCATTCGCCGCCGCGAACGGCTTTACCGACGTGTATAACCTGCAGGGTGGCATCTCGGCATGGGCTCAGGCGGGGCTGCCGATCGAGTCATGAAATTCGATGTTGAACTGGATGCCCGCCAGTTGGCCTGTCCGTTGCCTATCCTGCGTGCCAAAAAAGCGCTGTCGCAAATGGCCAGCGGACAGGTTATCAGAATAGCCGCGACCGACAACGGGTCACCAAAAGACTTTGAGGAATTCTGCCGGCAGACCGGCAATGAACTGCTGTCTTCTGCGGCAGATGACGGCGAATTTGTTTTTTATCTGCGCCGCCGTTGATATGCGCTAGCCAAGCTTGCCGCGTTGTGCTTGCAGTTGTGTCAGGGTCGTGCCGAATCCTTCCATGCGCTTGCGCTCTTGTTCCACCACTGCTGCCGGGGCGCGATCCACAAAGCTGGCATTGCCTAACTTGGCTTGTGTCTTGGCAACTTCACCTTGCAGGCGAGCAATTTCCTTATCAAGCCGTTCGCGTTCGGCAACGACATCGATCTCGATTTTCAGCATCATTCTGAATGTGCTAACGATGGCAATCGCCGCGTCATCATTCGGCAATTCAGCGACGATCTGCACTTCGTTGAGCTTGGCCAGGCTGCTGATATAGGGAGCCAACTCGCCCAGTGTGGCGGTATCGCCGGCGACTATCAGCGGGACACGTTGTGCAGGGGAAAGATTCATTTCACTGCGCAGTCTGCGGCAGGCATTGACTATCTCCTGCAGCAGCGAGACTTGATCCACGGCGGCTTGGTCTATCTTGGCTGCGTCTGATACTGGATAAGGCTGCAACATGATGCTGTCGCCGGATTTACCAGCAAGCGGCGCGACACTTTGCCATAATTCCTCGGTGATGAACGGAATGATCGGGTGTGCCAGGCGCAGGATGGTTTCCAGCACGCGCACCAGTGTGCGGCGGGTCGCGCGTTGCTGTGCCGGATTGCCGGTGGCGATCTGCACCTTGGCCAGTTCCACATACCAGTCGCAATAGGTGTTCCACACCAGTTCGTACACCGCGCGCGCGGCCATGTCGAAACGGTAGTCGGCAAAATGTGTCGCCATCTCCGCTTCGGTCTGTTGCAACAAGCTGATCATCCATTTGTCCACGGCAGAGAATTCCAGCGGCAGCGATTCGTCCAGCCCGACATCATGACCGTCGCAATTCATCAGCACGAAGCGCGTGGCGTTCCACAACTTGTTGCAGAAATTGCGATAACCCTCGCAACGCTGCATGTCGAACTTGATGTCGCGGCCGGGCGAGGCCAGCGACGCGAAGGTGAACCTTAAAGCATCAGTGCCAAAAGCGGGAATCCCATTGGGGAATTCTTTGCGCGTGCGCTTCTCGATTTTTTGCGCGTCATTCGGGTTCATTAATCCGGTGGTGCGTTTTTTCACCAGCGCCTCGATACCGATACCGTCGATCAAGTCGATCGGGTCGAGCACGTTGCCCTTGGATTTGGACATCTTCTGACCTTCCGCATCGCGGATCAGGCCGTGCACATACACGTCCTTGAACGGGATCTTGCCGGTGATGTG
>DHIV01000127.1:16990-21645 GCA_002403995.1 Gallionella sp. UBA4737
GAACGGGATCTTGCCGGTGATGTGTTTGGTCATCATCACCATGCGCGCCACCCAGAAGAAAATGATGTCGAAACCGGTGACCAGCACCGAGGAGGGCAGATACATGTCGAGTGCGGGATTCGATTTCTGCGGGTATCCCGGAGTCCAGTCCAGTGTGGAGAATGGCCACAGCGCGGAGGAGAACCAGGTGTCGAGCACGTCATCGTCGCGCTTGAGATTGCCAGTGTAGCCATCCTTGGCCGCGAGTTGTTTCGCTTCCGTTTCGTCATGCGCGACATAGAAGCGGCCATCGTCACCATACCACGCGGGAATCTGATGTCCCCACCACAGTTGGCGCGAGATGCACCAGTCCTGGATATTGTTCAGCCACTGGTTGTAAGTGTTCACCCAGTTCTCGGGGTGGAATTTGATCTCGCCCGAAGCGACGCATTCCAGCGCCTGTTCGGTGATGCTCTTGCCGCCGTCACCCGGCTTGCTCATCGCGACGAACCATTGGTCGGTGAGCATAGGCTCGATCACCACATGGGTGCGATCGCCGCGCGGCACCTTGAGTTTGTGCTTGTCGATTTTTCCCAGCAGCCCGGCTGATTCCAAGTCGGCGACGATGCGCTTGCGTGCATCAAAGCGGTCAAGGCCTTGGTACTGCTTGGGTGCATGCTCGTTGATCTTCGCATCCAGCGTGAGGATGGAGATCATCTCCAGCTTATGGCGTTGTCCTACCGCGTAGTCGTTGAAGTCGTGCGCAGGCGTGACCTTCACCACGCCGGTCCCGAACTCGCGGTCCACATACTCGTCGGCAATGACAGGAATGTCGCGATCACACAAAGGCAGTTTGACGCTCCTGCCGATCAGGTGCTTATAGCGCTCGTCTTCGGGATGGACCATCACCGCGACATCGCCGAGCATGGTCTCGGGGCGGGTAGTGGCAACGGTCAGATGGGTCAGCCCGCGCGCTTTGTCCGGTTCAGCGAGCGGATAGCGGATGTGCCACATGAAGCCGTCTTCTTCTTCCTGCACCACTTCCAGGTCGGACACGGCGGTGTGCAGCTTGGGGTCCCAGTTCACCAGGCGCTTGCCGCGATAGATCAGGCCTTCGTTGTACAGGCGCACGAAAGTCTCGGTGACGGTTTTATTTAAACCAGGATCCATCGTGAAGCGCTCGCGGCTCCAGTCCGGCGAGGTGCCGAGGCGGCGCATCTGACGGGTGATGGTATCGCCGGAATATTTCTTCCACTCCCAGACTTTCTCGATGAATTTTTCGCGGCCCAGATCGTGGCGCGAGATGCCTTGAGCGTCGAGCTGGCGTTCCACGACGATCTGCGTGGCGATGCCGGCGTGATCGGTGCCCGGCTGCCACAGCGTGTTGTCGCCCTTCATGCGGTGATAACGCGTGAGTGCATCCATCAGCGTCTGGTTGAAGCCGTGGCCCATGTGCAGCGTGCCGGTGACATTGGGTGGTGGTAGCAGGATGCAGAAATTGCCGGCTTTGTTCGGGTCTAGCGGGTGCCCGGACAAGAGTTTTTTGTCTCCGGCCTTGAAATAACCGGATTCTTCCCACTTGGGATACCAGTGCGCTTCGATGTTTTTCGGTTCAAAACTTTTTTCGAGTTCCATTGTTCTATTTTGCGGCGAACTGCCTGTCCCGAGCTTTTCATAAGGGGCGCGATTATACCAAAGGCAGGCAATTGCCATCGGTTAATGCGGATAAGAAATGGTCACTGGCGGGTTGCAGCGGCAATTCGTGAATTGCCATCATGGTGCTACTGCGGCTAGCGGGAGCCAAGATACGTATTCAGCGTATCCCGCAGCAATTCCGGTAACTCTGTTTTAAGTTCGCTGAGGGCCCGGTCAATGGCCTGGCGTTGCAGTTGCTCGAGGTGAAGGCCGAGCTTTCGCGTGAAAAGGGTTTCGATGTGCGCCTCCAGTTGATGCAAAAGCTGCTGTATTTCTTCTGCGCTCAATACGCGCGACAGATGAGTATCTGTTTCGGCAGCAACTTCGGTGAGCATAGGTAAACCGTTCAGTGTCGTTTCGCCCACCGTTGGTGCCGGCGAAGACGGTTTTGAAAGTGGATTTCTGTCCGGTTGTTTGCCAGGTTGTTTGATGGGCGTCATGTATTTTGGGTCTTGGATAAATCAATATGGCGCAGCTCATAACCGCGATCACGATAGAACTTGAAACGTTCACGCCCCAGCCGGCTGTCTTCCGCATCGCTGGTGATGATCTCGATGACACGCTCAAAGCGGCTGAAGAATGGCACACATTCATTATGCAAACTGATCAACAGATCATGGTGGGGGAATCTATCGCCACTTTGATTCAGTATGACGGGCATCTGTTCGGCCTCGCCAGCGTCGCTCCTGCAATGTGGAATGAAGGCCGTAGCGGGATAATGCCAGAGCAACTTGTCCAATGCATCGTTGGTAGAGGAATCGGGCGAGCTGATGACTGTACGCATTCCGCTCTGCATCGCCTTGTGGCTCAACTGGCAAGCGGTGCGAAGTTTGTCGGTGGAGCCGGTATAAAAATCCACTTTGGTCATTATTTCAGGGTCATTGTTTGGCGGTTTGTGCGCGATGAATCAAATATTGGGTCAACAGCGGCACAGGTCGTCCGGTTGCGCCCTTTTCCTTGCCGGATTTCCATGCGGTTCCGGCGATGTCCAGATGCGCCCAGCGGTAGTCCTTGGCGAAGCGCGACAGGAAACATGCGGCAGTGATGCTGCCTCCAGCGCGCCCGCCGATGTTTTGCATGTCGGCGAAGTTGCTGTCGAGCAGTTGCTGATAGTCGTCCCACAGCGGCATGTGCCAGGCACGGTCATATGAATAATCACCTGCGTCCAGCAACTCCTTGGCAAGCTTGTCTTCATTGCTATACAGGCCGCTGGCAACGTGACCAAGCGCAATGACGCACGCGCCGGTGAGGGTGGCGATGTCCACCACCGTGTCCGGTTCAAAGCGTGCGACATAGGTCAGCGCATCGCACAGGATCAGACGGCCTTCGGCATCGGTGTTGAGGATTTCTATGGTCTGGCCGGACATGCTCTTCACGATGTCGCCGGGTTTGCTGGCCGCGCCATCCGGCATGTTCTCGCAACTCGGGATCACCGCGACCACATTCAGCTTCAAGCCCATTTCGGCTATCGCCTGCATCGTGCCGAGCACGCTGGCCGCGCCGCACATGTCGTACTTCATTTCGTCCATTTCCGCGCCAGGTTTGAGCGAAATGCCGCCGCTGTCGAAAGTGATGCCTTTGCCGACCAGCACGACGGGTTTTTGTTTTTTATTGCCGCCATGATATTCCAGCGTGATCAGTTTGGCGGGCTGGCGGCTGCCGCGAGTCACCGACAACAGGGAATGCATGCCCAGTTTACGCATGTCCTTTTCTTCGAGGATCGTTGCCTTGAGTTTGTGCGCTTTGGCCAGAGTTTTAGCTTGATCGGCCAAGTAAGTCGGCGTGCAGATATTACCGGGTAGATTGCCCAGATCCTTGGCCAGCTTCATGCCGTGTGCGATAGCAGCGGCTTGGCTGAGCGCTGCTTGAGCAGTACTGCCGGGTTTGCCGGCACAGCCCAGCAGGATTTTGCGCAGAGTCGACGCATCGGCAGGTTTGCTCTTGAGTTGGTCGCACCGGTAGCCGGATTCGGCAGCGATCAGCACCGTCTGCATGATCTTCCACGCCTCATCGCGACCTTTGACAGGCAGGTCAGTGAGGTACAATGCGGCGTCTTTGCAGGCAGTTTTTTGCAACGCACCCAAAGTGGCACGCAACACGTCGAGGAGTTGTTTCGCAGCAAATTCATTGGCTTTGCCAAGGCCAACCATCAACACTCGTTCCGCAACGATATTGGCAACATGATGCAGCATCAAGAGGCTGCCGACCTTGCCGTTCATGTCGCCGCGCGCGATGAGGTCGCTTAAATGGTGTGCCGCGGCCTTATCCAGCAACTGTGCTGCCGTCGAGAGTTTGCCGCCTTCATATACGCCAATGACCACGCAACCACTACGCTGCTTTTCCGGACTGCTTTGTTTTATGCTAAATTCCACGTGTTGCTCCTTAATTGAAAAACCTATGCCCAGATGTCCGATTATCCGCAAACTTACCGTATAAAGTCAAAACCATTGCGCGCCGGGATTTTTCATCGTACTTTGGTGGGTGAATTTGCTGGCGATGGATTGCTGGTATTCGCAGTTTTGCTCGGTATTATTGTGGTCAGCCAGCTGATACGCCTGCTAAGCTATGCAGTCAGCGGAGAGATAGCCGTGGATGGGGTGTTGGCCCTGTTGGGTTTCAGTGCTATGAATTATCTTCCGGTGCTGCTTTCCATCAGTTTGTTCATCTCCATCCTGCTTACCTTGTCGCGCAGTTATCGCGACAGCGAAATGGTGGTGTGGTTTTGTTCCGGCATCGGGCTGACACGCTGGATACGCCCGGTATTATGGTATGCCGTGCCGGTGGTGGGTTTGATCGCGCTGCTCAGCCTGTTGCTGTCTCCGTGGGCATTGCGAAAGTCTGATGAGTTCAGAAGTAAAATGGAAAGCCGTGATGATGTCACGTCCGCGACACCAGGCATGTTCCGGGAGTCCAATCAGGCCGACCGGGTGTATTTTATTGATAACGTCGATGCGGGATCCAACCGCGTCGGCAACATCTTT
>DHIV01000127.1:21837-39230 GCA_002403995.1 Gallionella sp. UBA4737
TCCAACCGCGTCGGCAACATCTTTGTGCAATCCAATCAAAACGGCAAACTTGGCACGATGGTGGCGCGGCAAGGTTTGCAGGAAACTTTGCCGAACGGCGATCGTTTTTTGGTATTGCTGAATGGAACACGGTATGAAGGCACGCCGGGCCAGCGCGATTATCGCATCGTGGAATTCGAACGCTACGCGATGCGGATTGATGCAGCGCCTGTAAAACAGGCCGATCCTCAGGTGCGCACCATGTCGACGCTGGAGTTATGGCGCAACCCCACAACATGGAATCTCTCCGAGCTGGAATGGCGATTCGGGTTGCCGATCAGCGCGGCGATCCTTGCGCTGCTGGCGATTCCGTTGGGCTACGTCAATCCACGCGCGGGCCGTTCGCTCAATCTGATTTTGGCTATCGTGCTGTACATGCTTTATAACAACATGATCAGTGTCACCAATACCTGGGTGGGGCAAGGCAAGCTGTCGCCCGGCATCGGCCTGTGGGCCATACATGCGGCAATGCTGGCGCTAACTTTGCTGATGTTTTATCGTCGCATGACATTGTTCTCGCCAAGCAGGTGGCTGGTGAAACGGCATCACCATACTAAAGCCACCTTGCCCAGTTCTTTCCATTCCGAAAGAGAGGGGGCGATTATCTCATCCCCTTCCGGGGGAGAAGAGCGAAGCGAGGAAGCGAGATGAGGGTATGAACTTACTGACGCGCTATCTCGGCCGAGAAATTTATCTCAGCATTGGCTTGGTGTTTCTTGCGCTCATCATGCTGTTCGCCTTTCTCGATCTGATTCATGAACTGAGTGCGATGGGGCAGGGGCAGTATCACTTGGGATATGTGTTGCTGTTTGTGATACTGACCATTCCCGGGCATATCTATGAGCTGTTTCCGGTAGCGGTTCTGATCGGTACCATCACTGCGCTGGTGCAAATGGCAGCCAGTTCTGAGTTGACGGTTTTTCGATCTTCCGGCGCTTCGCTCTGGCAAATGATCGGCGCGCTGTTCAAGATTGCTTTGCCACTCGTGATATTGAGTTTTGTGTGTGGCGAATTGCTTGCGCCACCGAGTGAGCGTATGGCGCAGCAATTGCGTCTGAAGGCGCAAAACGCGCAAGTTTCGCTGAAGGAATTTCGCTCCGGCGTATGGGTCAAGGATGAGCACAGCTTTGTGAATGTGAAGAACGTGATGCCGGACACCAGTTTGTCGAATATCGATATTTACCAGTTCGATGATACCTACCACTTGCAGTCGATCACCAATGCGAAGCGGGCGAATTTCATCGAGGAAGGGCGTTGGCAGCTTGAAGATGTATTGGAGACACGCTTCAGCAAAGAGGGCACAAGCACCAGCGTTCAGCCGCTTCAGGAGTGGCATTCGGCATTGAACCCAAGCATTTTCAGCGTGCTGCTGGTAGTTCCGGAACAGATGTCGGCGTGGAGCCTCTACCAGTATGCCGAACACTTGCGCGAGAACCGCCAGAAAAGTGCGCGCTATGAAATAGCGATGTGGGACAAGCTGGTTTACCCGTTTGCGTTACTTGTAATGATGCTGCTGGCGCTGCCGTTTGCGTCCTACCATCGGCGCGCAGGAGGGGTTGGTGCGATGATATTCATGGGCATTGTGCTTGGCCTGGTGTTTCACTTTACCGGGCGGTTATTTGCCAGTTTGGGCGCGCTCAACGATTGGCAGCCCTTCATCAGTGCCACGGCGATGACCGGAATGTTTTTGCTGCTTGGGATGGCGATGCTGTGGTGGACGGAAAGACGCTGATTACTGTGGATCGGTTGCTGGCGCAGCAGAAACCCCGCTGGCTGACTGCTGGGCTTTTCTTGCTTGTTCTTCTTTGACCATCTTTTTTACCTTTTCACGTTCTTTTGCCGGCAGTTTGTTAAAGGCACGATATTTTTTACGAGCGGCTTCGCGTTGTTCGGGGGTAAGCCTGCTCCATTTTTCCAGGCGGCTATGGTAGCGTTGCTTTTGTTCGGGAGTCAGCTTTGAATAGTGTTTGGCTGTTTGGAGCAGGCGCTGCCGTTGCAGTTCTGGCAGGGTGTCCCACTGCTGCACCATGGGGGCAAGAGCTTCCCGTTGCGCAGGTGTAAGTGCGCGCCAAGACTGCGCCCCTGCACTGGTGCTAGCCAAGCACAACAGCAAAAATACAGTAATTGCAAATCCTCGCATTAATTCAAGGCACGCTAAGGATTAATCAACGAAAACCTCGATCGGCATGTCGTCAGTCAAAATCGCCACATCAGTCTCGTCAATTTGTTGTTCTTGAACGTGTTGCCAAAAACTCGTTCCAGCGACGAGAATTGCAACAAGCAGTCCGGCGACTATCCAAGGTTGGGCTGAATGTGGACTCAGTCTATCTGCCCAGCGAGCCGACGTGTGTGCGGAAGCTGGGGTAAGCGCGAAAACGCGTGCGCGTACTGACTGCCTTTTCAGCGCGTTCTGGCGCGCGCTGTGCAATGCGGATAAAGTGGCCTCATCCAATTGCCGGGTGCTTTGTGTCAGCAATTGAGCTATCTTGCTGGTATCTAATTCGTTGGTCATGGTAGTTCTACTCCTTTTGCTTTAAGGGAGACGGCAAGCGCATGCACAGCACGTGAACAGTGGGTTTTTACGCTGCCCTCGGTGCAGCCCATCGTTGCGGCGGTCTCGGTCGTGTCCAGTCCCTCCCAGTAACGCAGCAGGAAGGCTTCGCGTTGACGTGCAGGGAGTTTAGCAAGTGCTTGTTCGATTAGTGCAATAATTTGCTTTTGTTGCAAAGACTCGTCAGGCACGAGAGGAGAAGATTGGTTTTCGCCGTCTTCAAGTATGTCCAGCGGGTCGAATTCTTCTTCATCGTGCTTGGATTGCAATCCTGAAAACAGCGTTATCCAGTAGGATCGAACCTTTTGCCTGCGATAATGATCACGAATGGTATTTTGCAGAATGCGCTGGAACAGCATTGGCAGTTCCTCGGCAGGCTTGTCGCCGTATTTTTCCGCCAACTTGAGCATCGCGTCTTGAACGATGTCCAGAGCAATGTGATCGTCGCGCACGGCAAACACCGCATGCTTGAATGCACGGCGCTCAACGCTGCTAAGAAATTGGCTTAATTCAGCGGAAGTACTCAGTTTTTCACCTTTTGTCAGTGTGCGCATGGTAGCAAATTGTTACCTCTACCGCTTGAAACCATGTTGCCAGCACGGCAAAAGTTGACCAAAACGCTGCCAACCATTATCTTACACGGTTCTATTTCGTTTATATTTAAGGTGTTTGTGATGGAGTTGACTGGTGCGGAAATTGCTATCCGCTGTTTGCAGGAAGAGGGGGTTGAATACATATTCGGCTACCCTGGTGGGGCAGTACTGCATATTTATGACGCGCTGTTTCAGCAAGATAAGGTTAAGCACATTTTGGTGCGCCATGAACAGGCAGCGGTACACGCTGCCGATGGCTATGCGCGTTCTTCGGAGAAAGTGGGCGTGGCATTGGTCACCTCTGGTCCCGGGATCACCAATGCGGTGACGGGGATAGCCACGGCGTATATGGACTCGATCCCGCTGGTGATCATCAGCGGTCAGGTGCCCAGCTATGCCATCGGTGAAGACGCCTTTCAGGAGGTCGACGCCGTCGGTATTACCCGTCCTTGCGTGAAACACAACTTTTTGATCAAGGACGTGAAAGACATCGCGCCGACCATCAAGAAAGCGTTTTATCTGGCCAAGTCGGGCCGTCCGGGGCCTGTGCTGGTGGATATCCCGAAAGATATATCCAACCAAAAAACCGAATTCGCTTATCCGGGCAGCGTCACTATCCGCTCCTACAATCCGGTCGGCAAGGGCGATAGCGCTCAGATCAAGCGTGCCGCGCAGTTGTTGCTGGAGGCCAAGCGTCCAATGATATACAGCGGCGGCGGTGTGGTACTGGCCGGCGCCTCGGCGCAATTGACTGAATTGGTCCGCCTGCTTGGTTTCCCTTGTACCAACACACTAATGGGTTTAGGTGCTTACCCCGCCAGCGACAAACAATTCGTAGGCATGCCGGGGATGCATGGCACGTATGAAGCGTGCATGGCGATGCAATACTGCGATGTGCTGATAGCCATCGGCGCGCGCTTTGACGACCGCGTGGTCGGCAATGTCGAACATTTCGCCCAGGTACCGCGCAAGATCATCCATATCGATATTGATCCTTCCTCGATTGCCAAGCGCGTCAAGGTGGATGTGCCGGTGGTGGGCGATTTGAAATTGGTGCTGGAGCAATTGTTGAGCGAATTGCGCGGCAGCAAGCAAAAGCCTGATGCATCGAACCTGGCCGCCTGGTGGAAACAGGTGGATGAGTGGCGCGTGAAGGGCGGCGGATTGCGCTACAAAAATTCCACCGAGATCATCAAGCCGCAATTCGTGATCGAGAAGCTCTATGAGATTACCGGCGGCGATGCGTTCGTCACCTCGGATGTCGGCCAGCATCAGATGTGGGCCGCACAGTATTACAAGTTCAACAAGCCGCGGCGCTGGATCAACTCCGGCGGGCTCGGCACGATGGGATTTGGTTTGCCTGCAGCGATGGGCGTGCAACTGATCAATCCCGGTGCAACGGTGGCCTGCGTCACCGGCGAGGGCAGTATCCAGATGAACATCCAGGAGCTATCCACCTGCAAGCAGTTCCACCTGCCGATCAAGGTGGTATCGCTGAACAACCGTTATCTGGGCATGGTGCGGCAATGGCAGGAATTCTTCCACGGCAACCGCTACTCGGAATCCTACATGGATGCTTTGCCAGATTTTGTGAAACTGGCGGAGGCATATGGACATATCGGGATACGCATCGACAAACCTTCCGATGTGGAGCCGGCGTTGAAAGAGGCCTTTGCTCGCAAGAGCGATCTGGTGTTCATGGATTTTCAGACCGATCCGACGGAAAACGTGTTCCCGATGGTGCCTGGCGGCAAGGGCTTGTCTGAAGTGATACTGTCGGAGGACCTGTAATGCGGCACATCATTTCTTTGCTGATGGAAAACGAAGCGGGCGCGCTATCGCGAGTTGCCGGGCTGTTCTCGGCACGTGGCTATAACATCGAGTCGCTTGCAGTTGCCCCGACGGAAGATCCGACCTTGTCGCGCATGACCATCGTCACCAGCGGTTCGGATGCGGTCATCGAGCAGATCAACAAGCAGCTCAACAAATTGATCGACGTGGCGGCAGTGATGGATCTGAGCGAAGGCGAACATCTGGAGCGCGAGTTGATGCTGGTCAAGGTGAGTGCGAAAGGCACGGCGCGCGAGGAGTTGAAACGCGTGACGAATATTTTTCATGGTCGCGTGATAGACGAATCGGAGTCTACTTGTACCATCGAACTGACCGATACCTGCGCTAAACTGGACGGCTTTTTGCATTCGATTGACCGCGACATGATTCTGGAAACGGTGCGTACCGGTGCATCCGGCATCGGACGCGGCGAACGCATTTTGAAACTTTAAGTAAAGGCAGCTAAAAGCAGTCGTTAGACGTTAGCCGATAGTTGGATTTGTCCGTTGCGCGGGCTTTGATTGACTAACGACTAATGACCAACGACTAACAACTATTTTTTTATAAGAGGGCAACATGAAAGTTTATTACGACAAAGATGCAGACCTATCCCTGATCAAAGGCAAAAAAGTCACCATCATAGGCTATGGTTCACAAGGTCATGCGCATGCCCAGAACTTGAAGGAATCCGGAGTCACTGTGACAGTTGGCTTGCGCAAAGACGGTGCCTCGTGGAAGAAGGCAGTTAGCGCCGGACATCAAGTGATGGAAATCGCCGATGCGGTGAAAAACGCGGATGTAGTGATGATCTTGCTGCCGGATGAGCAGCAACTGGACGTCTACTATAAGTCGGTGGCTCCGAACCTGAAGAAGGGTACGGCGCTGGCCTTTGCACACGGCTTTAACATCCATTACAACCAGATCGTTCCAGGCGATGATATAGACGTGATCATGATCGCACCGAAAGGCCCGGGCCATACCGTGCGTTCCGAATACCTCAAGGGCGGCGGTGTCCCGAGCCTGATCGCGGTGTTTCAGGACAAATCCGGCAAGGCGCGCGACATCGCCTTGTCTTATGCAGCGGCCATCGGCGGTACCAAGGGTGGTGTGATCGAAACCAATTTCCGCGAAGAAACCGAAACGGATCTGTTCGGCGAGCAGGCCGTGTTGTGCGGCGGCGCGGTGGAACTGGTCAAAGCCGGTTTTGAAACCTTGACCGAAGCCGGTTACGCGCCGGAAATGGCCTACTTTGAATGCCTGCACGAACTGAAGCTGATCGTGGATCTGATGTACGAAGGCGGTATCGCCAACATGAACTACTCGATCTCCAACAACGCGGAATACGGCGAATATGTGACCGGCCAACGGGTGATCGGCGGCGAAGCGCGCGCCGCGATGAAGGAATGCCTGAAAAATATCCAGAACGGTTCCTACGCCAAGCAATTCATTCTGGAAGGACGCACCAACTACCCGGAAATGACCGCACGCAGACGCTTGAATGCAGCGCATCCGATCGAGCAGGTGGGTGGACAGCTGCGTGCGATGATGCCGTGGATAAGCAAGAACAAGCTGGTCGATCAGTCGAAGAACTAAAATCAGTCGTCAGACGTTCGTCGCTAGTTGTTAGTTAAAGTCCCAACCCTTTGCTTCCAGCTAGCGGCTAGCGACTAACAACTATGAAAAACTATCCTCACCCCATCATCGCCCGCGAAGGCTGGCCGTTTCTGGCGGGCCTGATCGCACGCTGTATCCTGTACTACGTAAAAACAGGTGATGTGCTGATGCGCGGACAACGTTACGGCTTCATACGCTTTGGTTCTCGTGTGGATGTCTATCTGCCGCTGGATGCCAGCGTGAAGGTCGGTATCGGCGACAAGGTGTCGGCGACCACGACTATCTTGGCAGTGTTGCAGCAAAGCTGATAGTCTAGGCGCATGGACGAATTCAATACACGCAAACCGATGAATCTGCGCAAACGCGGAATTTATCTGTTGCCCAATCTGTTCACCACCGGAGCGCTATTCGCAGGCTTCTACGCTATTGTGCAGGCGATGAATGAACACTTTGAACATTCCGCCGTGGCCATTTTCATCGCCATGGTGCTGGATGGGCTGGACGGCCGCGTGGCTCGTTTGACGCATACCCAAAGCGAATTCGGTGCGGAATATGACAGCCTTTCCGATATGGTTTCGTTCGGTGTTGCGCCGTCTTTGGTGGTTTACGAATGGGCTTTGAAAGGGTTGGGGAAATGGGGCTGGTTCGCCGCCTTTATTTACTGTGCAGCCACTGCATTACGCCTGGCGCGCTTTAACACCAACATTGATGTGGTCGACAAACGTTATTTCCAGGGGTTGCCCAGTCCGGCGGCGGCGGCACTCATCGCCGGGTTTGTCTGGGTGATGCACGACTATGATATAAGCGGTGAATCGGTCCATTGGTATGCAGCCGTGCTGGCCGTGTTTGCAGGTTTGAGCATGGTCAGCAATCTGCCGTTCTACAGCTTTAAAAACTTCAACATGCGCAAGAGTGTTCCGTTTGTGGTGATCTTTCTGGCCGCATTGTTTTTCATCTTTATTTCCAGCTACCCGCCCGGTGTGTTGTTCGGGTTGTTCATGTGCTATGCCTTGTCGGGGTATGTGCTGTGGGTCTGGCGGAGACGACAGAAAAAACAGCCTATTGCGTGAGCCGATAAAACTGGTTATATTCCTGCCATGCACTTCTCTACCCACATCGCAACACTCCACTCCACGTTCAGCCTGCTGGCTGCGCTGCTGCTGCGCGGCGCGCGCTAATCATCCCCTACAAGTTTGAAACATGCGCGGCAACCGTATCGGTTCCGCAGGCTGAATCTATTTATTGGAGTTCATCATGACAAATAAAATGCCAAATCAAATAAGCGACAAATTGATAATTTTTGATACCACCTTGCGCGATGGCGAACAGAGTCCGGGCGCGGCGATGACCAGGGAAATGAAAATCCGTGTCGCGCGGCAATTGGAAAAACTCGGTGTAGACATCATCGAAGCAGGCTTTGCTGCGGCCAGTCCGGGAGATTTTGAAGCGGTAAAAGCGATTGCCGGAATCATCAAGGATTCCACCGTATGTTCGTTGGCACGCGTCATTGAAAATGATGTGCGCCGTGCCGGGGAGGCTATTCGATTAGCTAAATCGGGCCGCATCCATACCTTCGTCGCCACCAGTGCTATCCATATGCAGCACAAATTGCGCATGAACGAGGATCAGGTGGTTGAACGTGCGGTGAGTGCGGTGAAGTGGGCGCTTGAATATACCGACGATGTGGAATTTTCCGCCGAGGATGCGGTGCGTTCGGATATGGATTTTCTGGTACGCGTGTTCGATGCGGTGATTCAGGCCGGTGCCACAACATTGAACGTGCCGGACACGGTGGGTTACTCCATTCCAGCAGCATGGGGCGAGCGCATCAGGCAGTTGATCGAACGTGTGCCGAATTCAGGCAAGGTGATCTGGTCCACGCATTGCCATAACGATCTGGGTTTGGCCGTGGCGAACTCATTGTCTGCCGTGATGAACGGCGCGCGCCAGGTGGAATGCACCATCAATGGTCTTGGCGAACGTGCAGGTAATGCTTCGCTTGAAGAGATCGTGATGGCGGTGAAGACCCGCCGCGATATATTCAACCTTGACACGCGCATCGATACCACGCAGATCGTGCCGACTTCCAAACTGGTTTCCAGCATCACCGGCTATCCAGTGCAACCGAACAAGGCGATCGTCGGCGCGAATGCGTTTGCGCATGAGTCCGGCATCCATCAGGACGGCGTGCTCAAGCATCGCGAGACCTACGAGATCATGCGTGCCGAAGACGTGGGCTGGAATGCCAATAAATTAACCTTGGGCAAACTTTCCGGGCGCAATGCATTGCGCCAGCGTTTTACCGCGCTGAATATCGAATTTGCTTCCGAAGATATGTTCAATGCGGCATTTCAACGGTTTAAGGAGCTGGCCGATCGCAAGAACGAGATCTTCGATGAGGACTTGCAGGCTTTGGTCAGTGACGAGGCGGTAACGCAAGTCAGCGAACATTTCCGCCTGGTGGCGATGGGCGCACATTCTGAAACCGGCGCGTTGCCGGTGGCGCGTGTGGTGATGAGCATCAACGGAAAGGAACATCACGCCGATGCGCAGGGCGGCGGGCCGGTGGATGCGACCTTCAAGGCGATCGAGCAAATCGTCCACAGCGGCACCGAGTTGCAATTGTATTCGGTGAACAACATCACCAGCGGTACTGATGCGCAGGGCGAGGTGACCGTGCGCCTGTCCAAGGGCGGGCGCATCGTGAACGGACAGGGTGCGGATACCGATATCGTGGTGGCCTCCGCCAAGGCCTATCTCAACGCGCTGAACAAATTGCACAGCAAACTGGTACGGGAGCATCCTCAAGTTTGAATTTGCACTTGGACGGCTGGCAATAAGAGCAGCACGGATGTGCGGTTTCTTCAAATGGTGAAATGGCTGTACTCCAAGGATTTTTTCAGAAAGACAGCAAAATAATTACCAATAAGTTAAACAATGTTTATAATTAACTCCGGTGTCCAGAGTTATGTTGCCTTCGTGATTTCTTGATGAGTGAATCAGTAACGGTTGGCTTGCAACGTTGAATGATTTTCTCTCAAGAACGTGGAGTCTGCGTAAGATCGGTCCCAAGTTCCTGCTTAACTATCAAGGAGAGTAAAAATGGCCGTAGCGATTTTTTTTATTTGCATGTTTGCCCTTGCCGGACTCATCATCGTTATGGATGATGGGCAATGGAACAGAAAAAAATAATTAACTTGGTTTAAGCCCGGTGACTAACAGTGTTCGCTGGGACTTATTCCAGAACACCAATATCTGGATAACCTTGGGTTAACTACGCAATGTCTGCTCGACATATGGCTATGTTTAACTAAACTTGGCTTTGGTCGGTTGTGGAATGGCATTTCAAAGGGTTGGCGTATGTTGCCAACCCTTTTATTTTTTAAATAAATTTCCGGGTGCTGTCATCCTTGCGGAGTCCGGTGGACACGGAAACATTAAGTACGCTATGCTGGCACCGGTGCAGTGTAAATTATCGCCAACTACAAGAAAGGCTTGTTTTATGAAGAAAAAAATATTGCTGTTATGCGTCTCCGGCTGTTTTACCCAAACTGTTTGGGCAGCCAACAACATCAATCTGTCAAATTTTGGTGCTGCGCAGCCCGCCTTTAAAACTTTTTCGGAAGATATGGGTTCGGCATTAAGTTATAAACCCATCACGCCGCCGGCACCGCTGGGCATCACAGGTTTTGATATCGGTCTGGAAGTAACGTCGACCAAAATGAGAAACCTGGACATAGCCACTGGCAGCTCGATGACCAACTTGGTTGTGCCCAAGCTGCATGTCTACAAAGGGTTGCCTCTTAATTTTGATATTGGCGCTTTTTACTCTTCAGTACCAACAACCAATATCAAGTTTTATGGCGGGGAATTGCGCTATGCCATACTTGAAGGCGGCGTGGCACTGCCCGCAGTCGGCATCCGCGGCGCGCTGACAAAATTGAGCGGAGTAAACCAGCTTGCATTAAGCACCAAAAGCCTGGATGTCTCTGTTTCCAAGGGCTTCGCCATATTTACCCCGTATGCAGGGATCGGACGTGTTTGGGTTGACAGCACACCCGATGCGGCATTGGGATTGACCAAAGAAACTTTCCAGCAAGGTAAAGTTTTTGTGGGTGGCAACCTCAACTTCGGGCTGATGAACTTTGCCTTGGAATATGACAAGACGGGTTCTGCACCATCCTACAGTGCCAAACTGGGTTTCCGCTTCTAACAAATTAAATCTGGCAGGTTCAAATGGGCGGTTAAGGTCGAGAGTTGGCCTTAACCGCCCATTTTTAATGAAGCCAACACATCCAGTGAAGGACCGGTAATCGTTTCAGGGAAATTCAGCCGCCATATTTGTTCGCCGCTACGTACATCCAGCCCATCGCAATCCAATCCGATAGCCTGCACTTCTGCTTGATTTACGCAGTGATGTTCCCGCAACATTTTTTGCAGGACCACCTGCTGCCGCGTGTTCGCTTCCGCTAGCAGCTCTGCTTCGTGCTTTGCGAATGTTGCTGCTTGCACCACCGCGTAATTTTCCATATTGATCCAATGAATTTTCCCGAAGCCGCCAATATAGCGGATAGCAACGGGGCGGATGCGGAAGAAAGAAAAATCGTGCATGGCGAGATAAGCCTGTGCTTCCGGGAAATAGCGCAGATAGCGCAGTCCGGCCTGTTCTCGCTTCGGTTCCGGATCGGCGTTACCGACTACTGTCACACGCCCCTGGGTCAGGATATGCGGGTCGTGCTGGTCATGGGTGATCAGGCTGACGCGGTGGTCGCGCTGGATGTTTTTGGTGTGCTCGGCGAGGGTGCTGATGAGAATGAGCAGGCTGCCATCATGATCCACCAAGTAAGGCGTGATCGAGCCGAACGGATAACCATCAAATTTTATCGACAGCGTACTGAGCGCACCATAGCGATGGGCGCGCAACATCCGGCGAGCTTCATGGGCGTTGTTCATAGGAACCTTAAAGTGAAATTCGTGTAGCGATCGATCGTCCCCTCTCCCGCAAAGCGGGGGAGGGTTGCACCCGCGAGGGGTAGGCCGTGGTTGTAAGGGGCTAAAGCCCCAACAACACACGCTCGGGTGGGGGAAACGGGCATGGTGGGTTTCATTATCAGGAGTGGCATTGCCATGCCCGTTATGCGGCCAGTTTTAACGCGGCCTCTGTCAGCCGTCTACCCAATGCCAGGCACAGTTTCTTCTCGGCTTCCGAAATCGGTTGGTCATTGGTGAGACCCGCCACGTGGCTGGCACCATAAGGTGTGCCGCCACTTTGTGTGGCAGAAAGTTCCGGTTCGGAATAAGGCAAGCCGACGATGAACATGCCGTGATGCAACAATGGCAACATCATCGAAAGCAAGGTACTTTCCTGGCCGCCATGCATGGTGCCGGTGGAGGTGAACAGGGCGGCGGGTTTGCCGACCAGCGTGTGTTTCATCCACAGGCCGCCTGTGCCATCCCAAAAGTATTTCATTGCGGATGCCATGTTGCCGAAACGCGTAGGGCTTCCCAGCGCCAAGCCGATACATTCTTCGAGATCGCGCAATTCCACATATGGTGCGCCGCTGTCCGGGATATCCGGTTCGGTTGTTTCGCACACGGTGGAAACTTTTGGCACGGTGCGAAGGCGTGCGCGCACGCCGGCCACTTGTTCAGCGCCGCGCGCAATCAACTGTGCCATTTGCCGTGTCGCGCCATGCTGGCTGTAATACAGCACGAGAATTTCTTTGTCGGTTATCATAGACGGATTATAAAGTAACGGCCAAAACATGCAGGACATGCGAAAACATTTTCACGATATTCAAATTCTGGCCCGTTTTATTGTGGCACGCTTTGTTCAAGACCGCTGCGCGCAGACTGCTGCGAGCTTGACCTTTACCACGCTGTTGGCGCTGGTACCGATGGTAACCATTGCTTTGACTGTATTTTCGGCTTTCCCGGTATTCGAAGATTTTTCGGCACAGATTAAAATCTATCTGCTGAATAATTTGATGCCGGAAAATGCCGGGGTAATTATCACACAATATATGCAGCAATTTGCCGATAGCGCGGCACGCCTTACCGCAGTGGGTATTGTTATGTTAACCGTCACCGCGATGATGATGCTGATGACTATAGACAAGGCGTTTAACGTTATTTGGCAGGTGACACGGCCGCGTCCTCTGGTCAAACGACTGGTGGCCTACTGGGCAGTATTGACTCTTGCCCCATTGCTGATCGGGGCGAGTTTGTCGCTGACATCATGGCTGGTCGGGTTGTCCATGGGCCACGCGAAGCATGTTTCGCCTTTCGGTGTTGTGATCCTGAAAGTATTGCCGGTTTTGTTTGCGACCATGGCATTCGCGCTGTTGTTCAGGGTCGTGCCGAATCGTCATGTGCCGAAGTCACACGCACTGATTGGCGCATTTATAGCAGCCATGGTGTTTGAAGCCATGAGCCGGGTATTCGGCTATTACATAAGTCACTTCCCCACTTACACATTGGTTTATGGCGCGTTTGCCAGCGTGCCGATCTTTTTGATGTGGATTTACTTGTCCTGGCTGACCATATTATTCGGTGCTGTCATCGCCGCATCCCTTTCACACTGGCGCACCCCTGCGGAACAACACTTTGCGCCTGCAGAGCGATTGCTGGATGCCCTGCGCGTGTTGCAAATCATGGCAAACGGTTTCCAGTTGGGCAGAGTGAGTACCTTGCCGGAGCTATCCAGAACTTTACGTCTCGGCTACGACACGCTGGAAAATATTCTGGAGAATTTGTCTGGGGCTGACATCGTGCGTAAAGCGGTAGGAAATGGTTGGTTGTTGATGCGCGATGTAAATCATATCCATACAATTGAATTGCTGCATTTGTTTCTGATTGATCGCGGCTCATTATCCACCAAGCAGAATGGCGATCCATTGCGGCAATGGCTGGCAACATGCGCCGAGCAACTTGAACAAAGCACTGATATCACACTTCAGGAACTCTTTGCGCGACAAGCTGCCTGAATGCTTGCCCGAAGTGATTAATTACGCTTTAATGCGCGGCGATTGCTTACGGCAACTTTGGAGAAATGATGAAACTTTTAGAAGCTTTTTTTGAGGGTACGTTGTGGAACAGCCGTTTTGTGATTATCACTGCGGTGATTGGCAGCCTGCTGGCCGGCTTTGCGATTTTTTACATGGCTACTGTGGATGTGGTGAACTTGTTCCTGCATGCCTTGCATTATGCCGACTCCAGCCTCACCGACGAAACGCGCAAGGCATTGCATGACAGCACCGTCACGCATATCGTGGAAGTGGTGGATGGCTATTTGCTGGCCACTGTGATGCTGATTTTTTCGCTGGGTTTGTATGAATTGTTCATCAGTGACATTGACCAGGCGCATGGCAGCAAGGCATCCAGCAAGATTCTGGTGATCGGCAGCCTGGATGACCTGAAGTCCCGTTTGGCCAAGGTGATCTTGATGATCCTGATCGTCACGTTGTTTCAAGAGGCGATCAACATGAAGCTCACTACGCCGCTGGATCTGGTTTATCTGGGCGCAAGTATTGCGCTGATCGCGCTGGCGCTGTATTTCAGCCATGCTGCCGAACCGGATCACGAGAAAAGAGAAGGCGACACTGATGCACCAGAACATCACGATCACTAATCATACGATGGGGTCATGGACAGATAATTCGACTGTATCCGGCACAGGCGCTTCGCAAAAGAGCGTGGCAGATATGCTGCGCGTCACGCTGTTCACATTGCTGCTGGCTTGCTCAGGGCTTGCCTGCGCAGCGGGTTTTTTGCTGGAAGATTTGCAGGGCAAAACGCATCGCCTGGCCGATTATCGCGGCAAGTGGGTGCTGGTGAACTATTGGGCAACCTGGTGTCCGCCGTGCCTGGACGAGATTCCTGAATTGGTCAGCTTGCATAACGCGCATCACGATAAGGATCTGCAGGTGATCGGAATCGCGATAGATTCAGGCTCCAGCAAAAAAGTCGCCGACTTCGCGCGGTCTCATGGCATCAGTTACCCTGTGGTGATGGGCAATCGCATGGTCACCGACCAGATAGGCGCGGTGGAGGTCCTGCCAGTCAGTTATTTGTACAACCCCAAGGGTGAACAGGTGAACTATCAGGCGGGCGAAGTGACGCGCGCAAGCGTAGAGGCGCTTATTTACAAAAATAAATAGATCGATGACGCAGTGTCAACCGGTCGATGGATAATGGTAGCTGGCTGTGCGGCGCGAGGGCATGGCCCAGTGGTTGCGCCAGGCGGCGCGCACCATATTCGGATACCCCGGTTTGCCTAAAGTGCCGTTGTAACGTCCCAGGGCGCGAAACAAATTGCCTTTTTCGATATCCAGATAATGGCGCAGGATGGTACAACCGTAGCGCAGGTTGACGCGAAGATGAAACAGATTTTGTTCTTTTGTGCCGATTTCTTTTACCCAGAACGGCATCACCTGCATATAGCCGCGCGCTCCTTCTCTGGATACGGCGTATTTATTGAAGCCGCTCTCTACTTCGATCAAGCCCAATACCAGTTGCGGATCAAGACCGGCGCGGGTAGCTTCGTAATGCACGGTCTTGAGGAAGTTCATACGATATTCGGTATCCGGCAAGCTCTTTTGTAAACGGCGCGACATTTTATTCAGCCAGAAGTCCGCTTCATACTGCGAGGCGAAGGCGAGTTTGGGCGAAGCCTGGTCGGACACGCTGCGCTGCAACACCGTGCGCACACTGGCGGAAAGCGGAGTGTAGATTTGTCCGCCAGCCTGCGCGGTGCAGGCGAACAACACCCCAACAGCGAGGAGCAAGGAAAGGGGCAAGTTAAAGCCGGAGCGGCGGATTCCCCTTGCCCCTTGACCCTTGTACCTTGTACCTGATTCTTTCATAGCTTGGATTGTACGAACTCCAGCGCGTTTTGCAAGGGGATGGCTTGTGCGGCAGCATCGCGCCGTCCCTGATATTCCAGCACTCCTTCCTTCAGACCGCGCTCACCGATGACGATGCGATGCGGAATGCCGATCAACTCCATGTCGGCAAACATCACACCGGGACGCTCGTCGCGGTCATCCAGCAACACCTCGATTCCAGCGGTTTGCAGCGCGGCGTACAATTTTTCGACCGCCTCGCGTACTGCTGTGCTTTTGCCCATGCCGATCGGCACGATGACGATCTGGAACGGAGCCATCGGAGTCGGCAGCAGGATGCCGCGCTCGTCGAAATTCTGTTCGATGGCGGCAGCGACGATGCGCGATACGCCGATGCCGTAACAGCCCATCTCGATGATTTGCGCTTTGCCCTGCGCGTCCAAATAGGTGGCTTTCATGGCTTCGGCATATTTGGTGCGCAACTGGAAGATATGGCCGACCTCGATGCCCCGGCAAATTTCCAGCGTGCCTTTGCCATCAGGAGATGGGTCACCCTCAACGACGTTGCGAATGTCGGCAACCAGGTCTGGTTCGGGCAGGTCGCGGCCCCAGTTCACCCCGGCGGTGTGAAACTTGGCCTTGTTCGCGCCCACTACAAAGTCGCTCATGGCGGCCACGGTGCGATCGGCAATGACGCGAACTTTTGCCCTATCGATACCAACCGGGCCGAGGAAGCCGGGGGGGCAGTTGAAGTTGGCGCGAATCTCTTCTTCCGTAGCGAAGCGAAAGCTGGCGAGTCCAGGCAGCTTGCATGCCTTGGTTTCGTTCAGGCTGTGATCGCCGCGCAACAGCAGAATATGCAAGGTATCCGCAGCCACCAGTGCCAGCAGTTTCACCGTGCGTTGCAAGGGAATACCCAGCAGTTCTGCCACCTGTTCGCAGGTCGTCTGCTTTGGTGTCTCCACGTCATGCATCGTTTGAGTAGCGGCAGCACGCAGCGCACTCGGCGTAACGGCTTCGGCCAATTCCACATTCGCAGCGTAATCCGAAGCCGGACAGTAAGCCAGCGCGTCCTCGCCCGCATCCGCCAGCACATGAAACTCATGCGAGCCGCTGCCACCGATCGCGCCGGTATCTGCCGCAACGGCGCGGAATTTCAGTCCAAGGCGGGTGAAGATACGCGAGTAAGTGTCATACATCACTCGGTAAGTTTGCTCCAGACTCGCATAATCGGCATGGAAGGAATAGGCATCCTTCATCAAAAATTCGCGCGCGCGCATCACGCCAAAACGCGGCCGAACTTCATCGCGAAACTTGGTCTGGATCTGGTAGAAATTGACCGGTAACTGGCGGTAGCTGCGGATTTCGCGGCGCGCAATGTCAGTGATCACTTCTTCGTGGGTGGGGCCGAAGCAGAAATCGTTATCGTGCCGGTCTTTTATTTTCAGCATCTGCGGGCCGAACACTTCCCAGCGCCCGGTTTCCTGCCACAGCTCAGCGGGTTGTACTGCGGGCATCAGCAATTCGATCCCGCCGCTGCGATCCATCTCCTCGCGCACGATTTTTTCCACCTTGCGCAATACGCGCAGCCCTAGCGGCATCCAGGTGTACAGGCCGCTGGCCAGTTTTTTGATGTATCCGGCGCGCAGCATCAGCTTGTGGCTCGGCAATTCGGCCTCGGCGGGGGCTTCTTTCAGGGTGGAGATGAAAAATCGTGAAACGCGCATGGTAAATTCGGCCTGAATTATGGTTGTGAATTCGCGATTTTACAGGGAATGCCCGCGATTCGGTATGTTAAGGAATTTCCGGACTGTCGATTCGCTTTTCATTGCAGAGGAAATGTGAAAGAATCAGCTCATTAAAATTAACTTAAGTAGAGATGAAAATGATAGACCGAGACGGCTACCGCCCGAATGTCGGCAT
>DHIV01000132.1 GCA_002403995.1 Gallionella sp. UBA4737
TGATCCGCGATTGCAGTGAGTCCGGCGAGAGGTTGTTTGGCTACCGGCGGCACGATTTGGTTTGGCAGCATGTTTCCATGCTGTTCCCGCAACTCTCGGGAGTTGCGCTGGTTCAGGAAGGGCGATTTAACCCGCTACTTAATTTTCTCTGTCGTTGCGGTAAACTTTTCCAAACGCAAAATCGGCAAGGTGACACCTTCCTCAGTAAATTGAGCTTTGTCCGTCTTGAATATGATGGGAGGCATACCCTGAGACTGATTGTGAGTCCTTCTGACAATGCAAAATCATAATTGCCTTTTATTATGGGCATCTTGTTTCTGGAGTTTAAAAAAACTATCCAAAAATAGCAATGGAAAGGAGCAATCATGTTACGCACATTTGCCAGATTCGCACGGTTCATCAGGGACTACCGCTATTACCGAGAGAGAGGCTTAAATTCTAAAGCAGCATGGAATCATGCCAGCATGACACTCCCATAACCAGCAAAGAACAACCAGTGTTTTATAGGGAATACATAATGGCACTCATTATTTTTCATCATAGATTGATTATGATTCTTCAATAATTATTGGCTATTCCTTTATGAGAACAATCATGCCACACACATCTGCAATTTCTAGCAAAACAAATGCAAAAATCCAATCCGCCACCCCGAAGCAATCCGCCACCCCTAAGAATGATATTGGGGATGGGATTAACCGTGAAGAAATGATCTCAGTTGCGGCTTATTTTCGCGCCGAGCATCGCGGCTTTGGTGGCGGTGATTCACTGGCCGACTGGTTGGCCGCTGAAGCGGAAATCGATGCAATGCTCAATAACCGCAATGACATCAAAGTCCACTGATGATAAGAGGAAGATGACTTTTCGATGACGAAAGGGAAAAGACATGCGTTGCAATAGAGCATTTACCGACCCCATCAATAACAGTCTTGAACTTATACAGGACATGAAAGTTGCGCTGTTGCGCCTCCAACGGTCGCCAGCTGATACTGCAATAGCCAGCACCCTCCCATGCGTCACACAGGCTATAAAAGATATGACCAGCTTTTATGGGTGTAAGCATGTCATTGCATTCTCATATGTGTTCGAGGGTGTACTGAAAAAAGTGCGCGATGCCAATTTGCGCGCAGAAGGGGATCTGATCGCACTGTTGCTATCCTGTTGCGACCACGTTTCCGAGATGTTGGGCCATCTTGCCACTAGTGATGAGATATATCCAGGGCATTTAGAAAGGAGCCATGGACTGATTCGCCAGTTGCGCGCGTATCATGAATATAAAATTGTGTATGCTACTGCCGCCTGATGCAATCCGCTTTCATATTTGAAAGGAAATGTCATGAGCCAAATTCTCACCCCACTTGAAGAGGTCGATCATATTTTGATGGCTAGGGCAGACCATGATATGGAGGTGAATAAGCCAATTCCAGATGGAGTTCAGCTAAGTGGAACCCTTCAGGAGGCTAAGCGCAATAAATTAACTATATCGTCGAGTTAAGTGACATTTCGTGGAGGTTTTTGCCTTCTGTTTTGTGCTAAATGCTCAGACACCAACACTTGTTTTCGATCTTGCGGAAGTCCTCTATGCCGATGCACGAGTTCTTTGAGACGGCTGTTCACTCCACCTTCAACATGATTCGTAGTTCGTGGCACATGAGAGTAGCGAACGAAGGTAAATAGATGAGAAAGCGCATTACGGAGGAGTGAACGTGCGGCTCGAATGTTTCGATGTGTGTACCACCATGTTCGTTTCTTGCCTGCTTTCGGTTCCCCATAGCTTCGTTCCTTGAGAAAGGTGGCGTGTCGACGTTCCCAGCGTCGATAGGCGCGCAGCCATCGCCTACGTTGTCTTCTGGTACGCACACCAAACAGTCCTCGTACCAGCGTGAGCAATTCCTTGTCCGCACGGGCCTTTGGTTGTCGCGTAAGCTTGATTCTTGCCAGTCGCTCGATATGAACAAGGCGCCGCTGAATCTTCGTTTGCGGCCATAGCCAAAGGATGGCGGCCAGGAGCCCTTTCTGCCCATCGACTACCGCAGCATCAGGGACAGGAAGATTCTTCAGAAAGGTCAACCAACTTGCCAATGTTTCTCGCTCGGCAAACATCCAAGAGAGCTGTGCCGCCATGGTTCGGCAGATGAGCGCGGCATTCTCTCTGCCAGACAGGTAAACCCCGTCGAGAATGTAGATGGCGTTTGGAGTTGGGTTAAGTTCAGGTGGCTGTCGGATACGCTCCCACAGCGGTGCAAACCATCGAACAAGCGTCCGTCGACTAATTCCATGGTCGTCGGCAACTTCAGACAATGAGCGATTGCCAGTGAGCCATCGAGTGAGCAGCGTTAGATGGTGGCGTTCTTTGGTATCAGGTCGTTTCCGTACCGTACTCGACACACACGATTTGCAATACCAGCGTTGTGTACCCGCTGCAGTGCGACCGCGCTTTTGCATGGGGAATGCGCAAATAGAACAGAGTTTTTTTCATGAGATTAGACTACCACCTTGTCTAATCCAAGCTTGATTTGCCCCCAAGCCCAGTCAGGACGCCATCAAGCCAGAATACTACCTCCACGAAATGTCACTTAACTCACTTTTCTTGTATTGGCGGATTCATGAACGAAGTGCAATTTTGAGTAACGCTCGCCCAGATTGCTCAAATGATGAGTTCACACTTTACAAAATATCGGGCCGCATTCACCAGATGGTATTAGCAGCTACCATCCAGCCCCCGCTTTCTGGAATTGCGAACGTCTGCTTTGTGTCGAAAGTGACGGTTCGAAAAATTCGATAGCAGACATTCCGGCAGGCCGTACAGATCCCATTTCCATAAAAACGCTAAGGTCTGCTAAGGACTGCGGTTTCAACCGGTCGATGCAACAAGTTGGCCAAATCGTTCAGCGGGTGTTTCATATTCTAGCGTTTTTCTTGGACGCTGATTTAATTTCCTCGCCACGGCATTTAGCTTGGCTTGCGAGTAAACAGAAAGGTCTATCCCCTTAGGGAAGTATTGTCTCAATAGTCCGTTCGTATTCTCGTTAGTTCCACGCTGCCAGGGATTTTGCGGGTCACAGAAATATACCTGTATGTCGGTCTCCAATGTGAAACGCTTATGGTCGGCCATCTCTGAGCCGCGATCCCAAGTCAGCGATTTGTAGAGTTCCTGCGGTAACTTGCTAGTGTTTTTTATTAGTGCGTTGATGACTGTCTCGGTATCTTTGCGGGCGACCTTTACCAGCATCACATAGCGTGTATGACGTTCCACGAGGGTCGCAATCTGGCTATTCCCGCTTCCGCATAGCAGGTCACCTTCCCAGTGACCGGGTACCGCACGATCCGCTACCGTAGCTGGTCGCTCGCTGATCGATACCGTATCTTTAATCCTGCCGTGATTATCTGTCTTCTGAGTATGATGGCGCGAACGACGCATGACGCGGGTGCGTCTCAGATGCTGTACCAGCTCTTTCTTTAGCGCCCCACGGGCTTGAATGTAGAGGCTGCGATAGATGGTCTCGTGTGACACCTGATAGTTCTCGTCGTCTGGGTAAGTGTGTTTCAGCCATCCAGCAATCTGTTCCGGTGACCACTGCAATTGGAGCTTGCCTGCCACGATATGCGCCAACGTTCTGTTCTTTGCCAGTTTACAGGTCTTGGGGCGACGCGTCCGATCCCAGGCAGCCTGGTCGGCTTGGCTCGCTCGATAGCATTCCTGGTCGCCGTTCCGCTTGATCTCTCGACTGACAGTAGATGGTGCTCGCCCGAGGGCCGTTGCAATCGAACGAATCGACTGGCCCGCTACCACTGCATGGGATATTTCTTCTCGTTCAGCCAAAGTCAGCGCCAATCTCGAACGAAGTCGCTGAGCCGGTCGTATCCCGCCACTTTTAGCCAGAATGCGCTGTATTGAGGGGTGGTCTCGATCAAACAACTGTGCGATCTGTTGGAGGGATTCACCCTTTTGCCAGCGATCCCACATCAGGGCTTTCTGGGTTTCACTGTAATAAATACGTGGTCTTTGTTTCATTTGCAACACTCCTTCTTCTGCTTACGCAGATTCTAGTATGTTGCATCGACCGGTTGAAACCGCACCGAGGAGGAGACCATCGCCACAATCGGCATGATCTTCCGCAGCACATAGCGGCTATTCACACAAATTAACTGCCTGTCCGAAAGCCGTCACTAATAATAATCTGCTCTTGTAATTTGAATCGAATGAAATTGACGGTGAACAATAAGCACATCCATTCATTCTGTTCAGTCTTCTCGTATGACTCTAGATATGGATTTGACAAGCAAGTTCATAGCTCGACCTATTCAGGACGATTGTCGAGGTTGAAGCTGGACATCTGCAATTCGTGCTGTCACTAGTACGGCCAAAAGAACAGAGAGCGCCAGAATTTGATGCCAGTCCATGCTATGGTCATAAAGGCCAATAAAGATCTCGCGCAAAATGAACGCAATACCGACTTCAGATAGCACCCTTAAGCGGACACGATGGAACTCCAAATAGTCCGTGAAGGTGCGGAACAATTCGATGAGAACAAAGACAGAGAGGACATCGATGACCAGTTCCCGATCAATGCTATCAACGATTCCTAGCGCAAGATTATGGGTTTTCACACCACTGTATAAGGCATTTGCGGCTGAAAAAAAATCAAGTAACAATCCCGCCACGGCGCCCAATAGCGTCAGCAGCATGACAATGATCAAGGCGGTAACGATGCCATCCAGAATCCTGCCATAAATCAGCAGTGCTTGGCTCTTTACTTCAGTCTTCGAAATTTCTGGTGGCAGATCGCCTTTGTGCGGTTGCTCTGTCATATGTCAGCCTGTTAGCCTATCCTCGTATTTTCCTCAAACATTACCACATTCTGTCGAATTTCTTATTACTGGCACGAGTGAACATTTTTTGGGTTCGCGCTCGAAGTTCGGCTAATGGCACATGGCGGATATTCGTTCGTAATTATATCTACAAACTTATCAGCGACGCTGGCAAGAATCCTAGGTAGCAGACTGGCGATTTACTGACGTACACTACATGCGTATAATGCCCCCTTTGCCGAGGGCTGTTTCATGCGCATCATTCAAAAAGCACTAACCTTTGACGACGTCCTGCTCGTTCCTGCCTATTCCAATGTGTTGCCGCGCGAAGTCAGCCTGCGCACGCAGCTTACCCGCAACATCGATCTGAACATCCCGCTGTTGTCCGCGGCGATGGATACCGTCACCGAGACTCGCCTGGCGATCGCGCTGGCGCAGGAGGGCGGCATCGGCATCATCCACAAGAACATGTCGTCCGAGGCGCAAGCCGCCAAGGTCGCCAAGGTCAAGCGCTTTGAAAGCGGCGTGGTCAAGGATCCCATCACCATCACGCCGGACATGACGGTGCGCAGCGTGATCGGCTTGACGCGCCAGCACAAGATTTCCGGTTTGCCGGTGGTGCAGGGCAAGCTGGTGGTTGGCATCGTCACCAATCGCGACCTGCGCTTCGAGAACAACCTGGACCAGCCGATCAAGAACATCATGACGCCGCGCGAACGGCTGATCACCGTCAAGGAGAACGCCAGCCTGGAGGAGGCTCGCAGCCTGATGCACAAGCATCGTATCGAGCGCGTGCTGGTGGTCAACGATGCGTTCGAGTTGCGCGGTTTGATGACAGTCAAGGACATCCTGAAATCCAACGAACACCCCATCGCCTGCAAGGACAGCTTCGGTCATCTGCGTGTCGGCGCGGCGGTCGGCGTGGGCGAGGGCACGGACGAGCGTGTCGTGTTGCTGGCCGAGGCAGGTGTGGACGTGATCGTGGTGGATACCGCGCACGGCCATTCTCAGGGCGTGCTGGATCGCGTCAAGTGGGTCAAGACCCGGTTCCCTCACATAGAGGTGATCGGCGGCAACATCGCCACCGGCGGCGCGGCAATGGCCTTGCTGGATCACGGCGCGGACGGGGTGAAAGTCGGCATCGGTCCCGGTTCGATCTGCACCACGCGCATCGTCGCGGGTGTCGGCGTGCCGCAGATCGCCGCGATCCAGAGTGTGGCCAAGGCGTTGCAGGGAACCGGTGTGCCATTGATCGCCGACGGCGGCATCCGCTATTCGGGCGACATCTCGAAAGCGATTGCGGCGGGTGCGCATACGGTGATGCTCGGCGGATTGTTCGCCGGTACCGAAGAGGCTCCCGGCGAGATCGAATTGTTCCAGGGACGTTCCTACAAGTCCTATCGAGGCATGGGCAGCCTGGGCGCGATGCAGCAGGGTTCCAGCGACCGTTATTTCCAGGACAACGAAGACAACCAGGACAAACTGGTGCCGGAAGGCGTGGAAGGACGCGTGCCATACAAGGGCAGCGTACTGGCGGTGATCCATCAACTGATGGGTGGTTTGCGCTCCAGCATGGGCTATCTCGGATGTGCGGATATCGCCACCATGCACACCAAGGCCGAGTTCGTCGAGATCACTTCTTCCGGCATACGCGAGTCGCATGTGCATGATGTGCAGATCACCAAGGAAGCGCCGAATTATCATATTGAGTAGTTTTCGGTGCAAGTATCAAGGTGCAAGTGGAATGCGAGCCTGCGTCTTCCGGATCAGATTTACCTGCATTACAGCTGACTGAAAACTGAAATTTTATCGTCTGATGACTCCCATGCCCCACAAAAAAATCCTGATCCTCGATTTCGGCTCTCAATACACCCAGCTGATCGCGCGTCGCGTGCGTGAAACCCACGTTTACTGCGAACTGCATCCTTACGATGTCGATGTGGGCTTCATCCGTGATTTCAAACCGGCGGGGATCATTCTTTCCGGCGGGCCGAATTCGGTGACCGAAGGCGATACGCCGCGTGCGCCGCAGATCGTGTTCGAGCTGGGTGTGCCGGTACTGGGTATTTGCTACGGCATGCAGACCATGGCCGCGCAGTTGGGCGGTGCGGTCGAAAACGGTCTGGTGCGCGAATTCGGTTATGCGGAGATTCGCGCGCAAGGCCACTCGGCCTTGCTGCGCGATATACAGGACAGGACCAACACGCAGGGCCACGGCCTGATCGATGTGTGGATGAGCCACGGCGACAAGGTAACCGCGCTGCCGCCGGGTTTCTCGGTGATCGCCAGCAACCCCGCCACGCCCATCGCCGGCATGGCGGACGAAGCGCGGCATTTTTACGCGCTGCAATTTCATCCCGAGGTGACTCATACCTATCAGGGCAAGGTGATGCTGAACCGCTTCGTGCATGATATCTGCGGTTGCGAGCAGGACTGGAACATGCCCGATTACGTCAAGGAAGCGGTGGAAAAGATCCGCGCGCAAGTGGGCCAGGAGGAAGTCATCCTCGGGCTATCCGGCGGGGTGGATTCCTCGGTGGCGGCGGCGCTGATACACCGCGCCATCGGCGATCAATTGACGTGCGTATTCGTGGACAACGGCCTGTTGCGTTTGAACGAGGCAGTCCAGGTGATGCAGACCTTCGCCGAAAATCTCGGCGTGAAAGTGATACACGTCGATGCCAGCAAGGAATTCCTGCATCATCTGACCGGCGTGTCCGAACCCGAACAAAAGCGCAAGATCATCGGCCGCGAGTTCGTCGAAGTGTTCCAGCGCGAAGCCAAAAAACTGCCGAAAGCCAAGTGGCTGGCACAAGGCACGATCTATCCCGACGTGATCGAGTCTGCCGGAGCGAAAACCAAAAAAGCCCACACTATCAAGTCTCACCACAACGTCGGCGGCTTGCCGGAAAGTCTGCACCTGAAATTGCTCGAACCGTTGCGCGAGCTGTTCAAGGACGAAGTTCGCGAACTCGGCGTGGCTCTCGGCCTCCCGCATGACATGGTATATCGCCACCCTTTCCCCGGTCCCGGCCTGGGGGTGCGCATACTCGGCGAAGTGAAGCGCGAGTATGCGGAGCTGTTGCGCCGCGCCGATGCGATATTCATTGAAGAGCTGCACGCCGCCAGGGATGATGATGGCAAGTCCTGGTACGCGAAAACCTCGCAAGCCTTCGCCGTGTTCCTGCCGGTCAAGAGCGTCGGTGTGATGGGCGATGGCCGCACCTACGAATGGGTGGTGGCACTGCGCGCGGTTCAGACGCAGGACTTCATGACCGCGCACTGGGCGCATCTGCCTTACGAACTGCTGGGCAAGGTTTCCAACCGTATCATCAACGAAGTGCGCGGCATCAACCGCGTGGTGTACGACATCTCCGGCAAGCCGCC
>DHIV01000031.1 GCA_002403995.1 Gallionella sp. UBA4737
TTGAACTTCTTTGTGTACATCCGTTTTAATGATTCATCATCTCGAAGCTCGTCCCTTTTTTCCTGGATGATCCCCGCGTCCGAGAGCAGGTACCAAAACGACTTATTATTGGAAAATGGCACACCCCGATCAAACGACCCGAAATGAGGATTAATGCCAACAAAGAGTATCTTCGGTTGCTTGTATGAATAACGGATCATGTTTTAAGAACAATTATGGACAGACCATTAATTTAATCAGCCAGGCTCAGCACAAGGGGCAGGGGTCCCCGAATTACCAATTGTCATGACGCTTGCGGCGCTCTTGCCTGTAGGGCACTTCTAAAAATCCAAATTTCGTCGCAATACTGCGTTGCTCACAAAAAATTGCTTCTTACATATTAACTATATGCTGCGTCGCAATTTTCTGCTCGCGCCTTGTCTTGCTTATAACCAGCCACTTGGCTGACGTTGTTTGGCGGCCTAGTGGAATGGCTAGAAGTTTCACCAGAACTTTGAATTTTTAGAAGCGCCCTGTAATTGGTGACTTCAAGGCGGATGCCATCGGGGTCGGTGAAGCAGGTTGCCCAATAGTCCGGGGCGTAGATAGGATAGAGTTTTGCATCGGTTGCTGTTATGCCAGCCCCGCGAAGCTGGGCGGCTACGGTTGGGAGCTTCGGCGAGCTTCGGGGTCTCATCGCCACTTATAAACCCGATAGGCCGCTTCTTTTGCGACACAGGCGGCGTCTTAATTCCCGGATGGCATCGAACACTTGCTTGAGCTGGGCGCGGGTGTTGCGCGCAAAGGTATCGTGCTGCATCGCTAGTGCTTCGGTTGATTGCTCCAGATCATCCAGGCGCTTTGCCAATTCCGCATTTGATGCCAGCACCTCGCGCAGTCGCACGAAGGCGCGAACCACGTAGACCGACACTTCGGTCGCCCTTGGGCTATTCAAGATCGTTGCCGCCATGATTGCTCCGTGTTCGGTAAAGGCATAGGGCATATATTTGCGGTGTTGGCCGCGACCGGGCTTTAAGGTCGCAATTTGCGACCTTAGAGATGCCCATTCTTCCTCGGTTAATTGGAACATGAAGTCTGCCGGGAATCGTTCCAGATTGCGGAACTATTGGGGTCAGGTTCGCAATACTTTTCTGGAAACGAATCTATCCATACCCCCGCACCCCTACACCAGCAGCCCAGCCAACTCCTGATAATCCAGGAACCTCCCATCAACACTCAGCAGTTGCGCTTGGTGTTTGATAGTCGTGGCGATGATGATGCGATCAACCGGGTCTTTGTGGTGTTCCACATGCTCAGGGTCTATAAAGGTTGTATTGCAGCCGGAGCTGATGGCCGGGCTTGCATCAAATCATCTCGAAACCCAATCCAGCTTCACGCTGTTTTGCGCGCTGTCCGTTTTGGTCGGCTGGTTATGCGAGCGGTTTGCTCCGTGAGCGCAAGCAGGCCGAGAAGGGCTGCATTGACAGCTTCAGATGTCGGAAAAGCTTTGGCGATGGCCGGGTCGAGCAGGGCTACTGAGGTTCCCTTGGCAACTTCTTTGTAGAATTTCCCGCGTTCGAGTTTGGTGAAGTCGGAGCGTTTGTACTCTGCGCGCATTTCGTCTTTAGTTTTCTTCATACAGCTTCCTTTCTGCACGGGTGGCACGGCGTGCGCTGATAATGCGGATGACTCCGGGGCGATGGGTATGGAAGACCGCAAGCAATCGTCCCAGGCTGGATATTCCAAAAGTGATGTAGCGTGGCTCGCCCACGGAATGGTCTGGATCGGGGCCGGAGAGCGCGAGCTGGTCGAGGAATACCGATCCCGCTTCGTCGAATGATACCCCATGCTTGCGCAAGTTTGCCGCGGCTTTTTCGGTATCCCATTCGAACTTCATCATCAGATATGCTCCAGATAATTCGAGTCAGGTTGTTGCCCCATATTTCAGCCATGTGTTGAAATGCTAGCATGTCGGCGTCCACAGCAAAAGTTGAATTATTGAGGTTGGGTTCAGATTGTTATCTGTCAGTAAAGCGCGTGAGTGTCGAGGATGAGCATCAGGACAATGCTTCCCAGTCGCTTTCCGGAGGGCCGCTGAGGATGTCGCCTTTTTCTTCGCCCATGCCCGCGAGCGCTGGCGGTGGCGTGCGACGTCCTGCTGGTTTGGTTGATTCCCACATCACGATGACACGCGCGTTTTCGGCATGGGCGGGTAATGCCGCATCCTGTATGACAAGGCGATGGTCGTCAATGGATGCTGTCGTTTCAAGAGCTAACATGGACGAGCCTCCTTTGGTACTGATTCACTAGGCTGCGATTGTACAACATCCACTTGGCGTAGAAACAATTAGTGGCGGGCCAAAAACTTAATCAGCCAAGCTCAACACAAGGGGTAGGGTTCCCCGAATTACCAATTGTCATGACGCTTGCGACGCTCTTGCCTGTAGTTGGTAGTTGGTAACTGCTAGGCGGATGCCATCGTGGTCGGTGAAGCAGGTTGCCCAATAGTCCGGGGCGTATATGGGATAGAGTTTGCATCGGTTGCGGCTATGCCAGCCCCGCGAAGCTGAGTGGAATTAAAGGGGTCAGCATCGCAATACTTTTATGAGCAAGGATCACCATAGGTCACAGTGAATTGCTTAAACCCAATGAGCATTGATGTGCGCAGTGCTACGCCGCCATCTCTTCGACTTCGCGCTCGATCCTGTCTTTCAATTCCGCTTCGGCGATCTTCAAATCGTAGCTCAGTTGCAGGTTCAGCCAAGACTGCGCATCCGTGCCGAAGTAGCGCGCCAGCCGCACCCTTCGACAGGCTCATGGCGAACGGTATGTAGATAGAGTGATCGAGCGGCGTTCCTTGACGATCTCGTGCAGCCGCGTGGCGGGCACGCGCAATGCCTGCGACAGCGCATGGACGCTCATGCCCATAGGCACGAGGTATTCCTCGCGCAAGATTTCTCCCGGATGTACCGGGCGCATTTTATTTTTCACCATGTTGTTCTTCTACGCAGTAGCGTGGCCATCAGCAATGCGGTGTATCTGCGCCAGCACGTCGTGCAGCTTGGCCTCTGCCTGCTGAAGGTCGTATTTCGATTGCATGTCCACCCACAGTTGCGGGCCATTGCCCAGTAATGCGCCCAGGCGCAGCGCCATTTCCGGGGAGATGCCGCTACGCTCGGCCAGTACCGCATGCAGGGTCTGACGCGAGATGCCGAGGCTGCGGGCAAAGGCGCTGATCGACAAGCCCAGATTGGGCAGAACGTCTTCGCGCAAGATCGCGCCGGGGTGTGTTTGTTTGCGTTTACGCATGATGCCTCCTGTTGCTAATGGTAATTTTCCAGATTGACCCGTTGCGCATTCTCACCTTCCCATTCGAAGGTGATGCACCAAGGGCCGTTTACATGGATGCTGTAACGTTTTGGTTTGCCACGCAGCGGATGAAAATCAAAACCGGGAACATTTAAAGCCTCAGGTGTCTTTGCGGTATCGATGGCGTCCAGTCGCCGCAATACGCGGCCAGCCAATGAAGCCTGCACCTTGGCGCTCTTGCCCTTCTCGAAAAGCTCCTCCAGCCCTTTGTGCATGAACGATTCAATCATGCCAAACTGTAAAGCATTTCTTTACACATGTAAAGCGGCATGCAGTAGGAATGCCCGGTCAATGTAGCCACGAGTTATGCGGCTGATCCTATTGATTCACTAAGCAGGTTTCACCATATCATAGGCAAGTTTCAGGATCAGGATGACCAGCAGGAACAGAAACAAACCGCGGATGAAAGCCGTGCCGCGTTTCATCGCCACCCGGGTGCCGGTATAGGCGCCCAGCATGTTGAAGATCGCCATCGGGATCGCGATTTCGTATAGCACTTTGCCGGCCGGAACAAAATACATCAGCGCCGCGATGTTGGTGGCGAGGTTCACGAATTTTGCCGAGGCCGAGGCCTGCAGGAAGTCGAAGGCAAGATAGTGGATGAACAGGAAGATCAGGAAGCTTCCGGTGCCCGGCCCGAACAGGCCATCGTAAAAACCGATGCCTCCCCCTATCAGCACTGACAATAAGCGTTCGCGTGTTCCGATCGCCAGGGGCCGTTGTATCGCACCGAAATCTTTTTTCCTGAAGATGTAGATGGCCATGACTACAACCAGCCATAACACCAAGGGACGCAGCAACCCTTGCGGGATATATGACACGGTTGCGGCACCAAGGAAGGCCATTGCAAAGGAACTCATGGCGGCAGGCAGCACGAGATTCCAGGGGATGGTCACTTTGCCGACATAGGTGCGGGCCGCGACGGAGGTACCCCATACCGAGGCGAACTTGTTGGTGCCGAACAATGTTGCATCCTGCGCAGCTGGGAACACATTGATCAGCGCCGGAATCTGGATCAGGCCGCCGCCACCGACCACGGCATCGATCATGCCGGCACAGAATGCAAATGCACACAGTATCGAGAGGTGCAACATAGAAAGTTAATGGGGCCGGGTTCGGGTTATTTTCTCCATATACGATATCACGGCGGCGCCGTCTTTTCCTTCTCTACGGGGCCATCACAATGAAACTCGATCCGCTCGCCTGATACCTATTCGCCGCAGCATTCGCGCACTGCCAACTCGACATGCAGGCTGCCTCGCCTCAGTCGCGTCTGTTGCCATTACCGCGATCATTGCCTCCCTGATCGTCATCCTTGCCGCTGCGCGGTTTTTTGCCGCTGCCGTCATCAGACTTCGTGCTGTCGCCTTTTTTGTCTTTCTTGCCAGTGCGCGACTTTTTCTTGTCTGCCTCTTTCTTGTCTGTCTTCTTTTTGGCAGAGTCGTCAGTAGCCTGTGGGCGGTTGCCATTGAGGTAGCGATCCTTGCCGTTCGTGGTGTCAGCTTGCGATCCGCCGGCATTGGGTTGGGCTTGACGCAAAAATAGACTACGCGGTTCGGGAGAAGGTGTTGTCCTGCCATTAGTATCGGCAGATGAGTCTCTTCCGCCTTCGGGTTGCCCGCGTATAAATGGCGGTGGCTGCACGCGTACGCGATCCTGGTCGCGGATTTGAACTGGCGGTTCAATATTCCGGTCATTATCGTGCTGGGCGGGGGGCTGGGCTGGGGGCTGGGGGCGGTTGCCATGCGCCGGTGGGTTGCCCTGATTGGGTGGAGTGTATCTGAAGCGCGGTTGCAGCGGCTCGGGCAAGGGCTGTGCGATGCGGTCGTTCCCTACATGGTAGGGGACGCCATCGAGATAGATGATGTGCGACACGGGGTAGCCATCGCGCACCTCGGTGTCCCGGCTGAAAACCGGGGGGCGGCCGAGGGTGTTGTATGGATACCTGCGGAAGTGGTCGTACAGGCGGGGCGGGATCGGGCGGATGTAGCGGTCATCGTCAACATAGTAGGGGACATCGCGGATGAAGATGATGCGCACATAGTAATACCCTTCATAGGAGGGAGTGTTCCGGTAATCGTAGTAGTCATCATCGTATGGCTGGCCGTTGTCGCGGTAAGAAGAAGAGCCCGGGGGAAAGGCGCAAGCAGACATGAACACTGCCAGCCCTGCCAGCAAAATGATATTGCGAAGGTTCATGATTCGCTCCCGAATGGATGAATGATTAAGATTGGATCGATCAAATGGCCACCTTAAAAGCAGTTTGGCTTGTGCGGGCGGTAGCTTGTAATCCATTTGAACAAATCTTTGGGCATTATTCTTTGGGAACTACTCTTTGGTCGGTTTGACGATGCTGATCACTTTCGCATTCGGAGTCTCGCTGTCCGCGTAATAAGGTTTGGATTGATCGAAGCCGAGCGCTTCGGCCAATTCCCTTTCGCGCGCCGCAATCAAACCAAAACAATCCTTGATGTCCTGGATGGTGCTTTCCGACAGCGGGTTGGTGCGTCCGCCGAGCGGCGTGACATCTTTGACGACGTTGCCCAGGGTCTTGCGCATCAGGCGCAGGACGCGTTGTTCCTTGCTTAACTCTTCTGTGCTCATGGATTCATCCCGGTGTGAATTGCAGGAAGCCACTGTACCTTAAAACGCGATCAGGGTCAGTCTCACAGCCTGCGGATTCATGCTGATACAGGCTCGGGTAACTCGGGCAACTCTTCTGCAAGAAAACCGCCGGACTGATGTTGCCACAACGCGGCATAGAGTCCGTTGCGGCGTATCAATTCGCTGTGCGTGCCTTGCTCGACGATCTTGCCGCGGTCGATCACGATCAGCCTGTCCAGTCGCGCGATGGTGGACAGGCGGTGGGCGATGGCGATCACGGTCTTGCCGTCCATCAAGCCGATCAGGCGCTCCTGGATGCTGGCCTCGATCTCGCTGTCGAGTGCCGATGTCGCCTCGTCGAGCAGCAGGATGGGCGCATTCTTGAGGATCACGCGCGCGATCGCGATGCGCTGGCGCTGCCCGCCGGAAAGTTTCACGCCGCGCTCGCCTACATGCGCGTCATAGCCCGTGCGTCCGTTCCAGTCGCACAAGCCCAGGATGAATTCGTGGGCCTGCGCCTTGCGCGCCGCCGCCTCGATCTCGGCCTGCGTCGCCTGCGGGCGGCCATAGCGTATGTTGTCCGCGATCGAGCGGTGCAACAGCGAAGTGTCCTGGGTGACCAGCCCGATCTGGGTGCGCAGGCTTTCCTGGGTGACGTGCCGGATATCCTGTCCGTCGATGGTGATGCGCCCGTGCTCGATGTCGAAAAAACGCAACAGCAGGTTGACCAGCGTCGACTTGCCCGCACCGGAGCGGCCGACCAGACCGATGCGTTCCCCGGGATGCACGATCAGGTCGATGTGGTCGAGGACCGGTTTGCCGAGTTCATGATCACCCACCCCGTAACTGAAGTTCACCTGCTCGAAGCGGATCTCGCCGCGCGTCACCTTGAGCAGCTTGGCGTCGGGTTCGTCAACCAGGGTATGCGGAACGGAGATCGTTACCATCCCGTCCTGCACCACACCGATATTTTCGAAGATGCCGGCCACTTCGAACGAGACCCAGCCGGCCATATTGGTGATCTGCCATACCAGCGGCAATGCGGTCGCAACCTGGCCGGCACTGACCAGCCCCTGCGCCCAGAGGCTCAGGCCGATCGCTGTCGTGCTCACCAGCAACAGCGCATTCAGGGACTGCAAGGTGAACATGAAGCGGCTGGTCATGCGCATGTGCCGGGAGATGGCCTCCTGATGTTCGTCCAGAACCTCGCGCACGTAGGCATCCTCGTCGACCATCTTGGAAAACAGTTTGACGGTAAGGATGTTGGTATAACTGTCGACCACGCGCGCCATCACCAGCGAGCGCACATCGGAACTCTGCTTGGCCAGCTCGCGCAGGCGCGGCACAAAGAATCTCAGGAAGACCGCATAGGCCAGCAGCCAAAGCACGACAGGCAGCGTCAGGCGCCAATCGAATCTTGAGACCAATACCAGCGTCAAAATGCCATAGGTGGAGAGATACAAACCTGCGCGGATTCCGGACATCACGCTGTCGCGCAGTGCCTGTGCGGTCTGCATGACACGGTTGGCGATGCGTCCCGCAAAATCCTGCTGGAAGAACGGCCAGCTCTGCCGCAGCACATGCCAATGGCTTTGCCAGCGCACCAGACTGGTGGCGCCGGGCATCAGCGCGTTGTGGCGTATCGCGATGTCGGTCATCTGCAGGAACGGACGCACGATCAACACCACCAGCATCATGCCCGACAAGGACGCAGCCTGGGCGGCCAACGCCGCAACGCGGTCCGGCGCCGCCATCAGCGCCACCAGCTTGCCGACGAATACGGGTATGCACATATCCGCCAGCGCGACACTCAGACTGGTGACCACCATGGCCGCGTAAGGCCAGGGCGTCTGCCTGATGAAATGCCAATAAAATGACAGCAGGCCTCCCGGGGGCGTTACCGCCGCGTGAGCCCGGGTACCACGGATGAGGGATTCGAGAAACCTGAACATGATGATTCGACGGTTATATGTGGCGTTGTTATATGTGACTGTGACTGATTACTGTGGCGAAAGTGCAGGATAGGCCATAAAGTCGTTTGAAGAATCGCCGTTCGCACCCCGCCGTTTTCGTGTGCGTTGGCAATCCCGGTAGATAATATGGTTGCGACGATCAGGTAACACTGCAAGTGCCGATAGCGATATTATCAACTAATCCCCTGAAAAATGAATAACTGAATTCAGGAAACGATCGAACTTCTGCCTCTATGCGATTTAATACGGGACCTGCACCATGAAACTAGATTTTCTCACCAAATGCCTGCTTGCCTCTGCACTCGCACTCAGCCAGCTCGACACGCTGGCCGCCTCGCAAGCGCCGGTGGCCGCCGAGCACGGCATGGTGGTCACGGCGCAGCATCTGGCGTCGCATGTCGGCGTGGATGTGCTGAAGGCGGGCGGCAATGCTGTGGATGCAGCCGTTGCGGTCGGCTATGCGCTCGCCGTGGTCTATCCGGCGGCGGGCAATCTCGGCGGGGGCGGCTTCATGACGATACAGCTGGCCGATGGCCGCAAGACTTTCCTCGATTTCCGCGAGAAGGCGCCGCTGGCCGCGAACGCGAACATGTATCTCGACAGCTACGGCAATCTGATCAATGGCGCGAGCACGGATGGCATGCTCGCGGTGGGCGTGCCGGGCACGGTGTCGGGCATGGAGATGGCGCGCGCCGAGTACGGCACGATGAAGCGTGAAAAGCTGATCGCCCCGGCGATCAAGTATGCGCAGGACGGCTTCGTGCTGGAGCAGGGCGACATCGATATGCTGATGACCGCGACTGATGATTTCAAAAATGACCCGGCCTCGGCTGCGATCTTTTTGCATCACGGCAAGCCATTCAAGGCCGGGCAGAAGCTGGTGCAGCATGATCTTGCGAATACGCTGAAGCTGATCAGCGAGCATGGCGCAGCCGGTTTTTACGCCGGGCCGGTGAGCAAGGCGATCGTCGCGAGCAGCCGGGAAGGGAATGGCATCATCACGCAGGCCGACCTGAACGAGTACAGCACGCGCGAGCTCAAGCCCATAACGTGCACATATCGCGGCTACGGCATCGTTTCGGCGCCGCCGCCGAGCTCGGGCGGCGTGACGCTGTGCGAGATGCTGAACATTCTCGAAGGGTATCCGCTGCAGGAGATGGGCTATCGTTCGGCACAGGCGGTGCAGGTCCAGATCGAGGCGATGCGCCACGCGTATGTCGACCGCAACAGTTATCTTGGCGACCCGGACTTCGTTAAAAATCCGGTCGGCCATTTGCTCGATAAAAATTACGCTGCAAGGATCCGCGCGAGGATCGCGCCGGACAAGGCGGGTGTTTCCCTGGCCATCAGGCCCGGTGTTCCTCCGCACCCTTTTGTCACACCACATGAGGGCAGCAACACCACGCACTATTCGATCGTCGACCAGTGGGGCAACGCGGTGTCGGTCACTTACACGCTGAATAACTGGTTCGGCGCCAAGGTCACCGCTGCGCATACCGGCGTGCTGCTGAATGACGAGATGGACGACTTCACCATCAAGGCCGGCGTGCCGAACAGCTTCGGCCTGGTGCAGGGCGAGGCGAACGCGATCGCACCGGGCAAGCGCCCGTTGAGCTCGATGAGCCCGACCATCGTCACCAAGGACGGCAAGCCGGTGATGGTGCTCGGCACGCCGGGCGGCAGCCGCATCATCACCACGGTGCTGCTCACGATACTGAACGTGATCGACTACAGCATGGACATACAGGAAGCGGTGGATGCGCCGCGCTTCCACCAGCAATGGCTGCCGGACGTGACGAATCTCGAACCGGACGCGATCAGCCCCGAGACGCGCAAGACTTTAGAAGGCTGGGGCCAGCAGTTCGGCCCGCCGCAGGAGGCCAACCACGTTACGGCGATTTTGGTCGGTGCGCCGTCGCTGAATGGCAAACCTGTCGGAAACAACCGTTACTACGGCGCGAATGATACGCGGCGCGGGACGGGGCTGGCGCTGGGGTATTGAGGCTGGAGCAGGGAATGAAATGTCTGTGTCCGAAAAACTTTTGGCCGGGCACCCGTAGGAGCGGGCCTTGCCCGCGATTGTTTTTTGTTCGCGGGCAGCACCCGCAAGAGATGGCTTTGCAGGCGACTTGCAACCAGCCGGTGGCTGAGCAAGATCGTCACCGCCGTGGTTGTATGGGGCTGAAACCCCAACAACACACGCAGGACCCGACCTACGGCTATGTTCCCATAACATTTCGCTCATTTCCAAATTTGAAGTGCAGATAAATAATAGCGCTCAGTGCTGCGGCAAAAAAGCACCACACGGAAAAAAAGGCGACGCTGTAGAACCAGTAAGCCACCATAAAAAGCAGCAACGCCAGAACGCCAAAGATATTGATTATCTTGTGACTCGAAAAGAAGGGTGCAACACATGTTGCCGTAAGATAGAACTCCAGTACCGGCTGCTCCTTCACATAGGGTAAAACATACACCATGTGTTCATGAACTTCGGAAGTGACCGGAAACCTGATGATAAAGTACAGAAGGTACAGGCCGACCGCGATCCCGGTGATCTGGAATGCCGATATCACCTTTTTGCGCCAAGCTACGCTTTCCATCAAGCCAATCGAAAATGGCACATACATTGGCCAAGCACGTGCGAGAACAACGTAAACAAATACGTCATGGGCACATTGAGCAGCGGGGCATCAAACCGGAATGACAGCCATAGCATCCCCTCGACGATTTGCTGAGCCCCGAACAAAAGCGGGATCATCGCAAACGGAATCTCTGCCTTTCGTCCCGCCATTTTCACGGTTGCCACGCCGAGTACAGACAATGAAATCCCGGCTATAAAACTTGCTGTTGCTGAAAAACACATCGTGCCTGGATCCTTTCATGCCGGACGGGATCGACCCAGCGCGCTCTACCGGGGAGCATTCCGGTATCTGGCAAGCAGCGAGTGCTGCGGACGATAGTGAGCGAGTATCCGAAAGTCACTTTTCGCGTTTGCGAGGCTGGGTGTTGCGGCTTTTCCCGGCTTTTTTCAACGAGATCACAACGGCCTACTCGACCGCTTTTTGCTTCGTCGCAGGATGGCTGCTGCCTATCGATCCTTCTTCTTCCCACTCATGCATCAGTGTCTTGATATTGCTGCTGACGACTGCCTGGCTTGTCCCTTTT
>DHIV01000108.1 GCA_002403995.1 Gallionella sp. UBA4737
GTTCACCCGGTTCGCCGTGCATATTGAGCTGACCGGCCAAACGCCCCTCGAATCCTGCTGCGCGTATATAGAAGTGGTCGCCCAAATCCAGTATGGCATTCACTCTGGTCGGCGGCCCTGCCCGGCTGGCAGGTTCCTGTCCGATGATATGCACGTCTTCGGAAAGGCTGGGGCGATCGGTGACCGGCTGATTGATCAGACCGGCATCGGCCCGGATGTTGCCGTCCAGCATCAGTATTTTATGGGCATAACGGGCATGCCCCGTGCCGGAAGCGATGATCCAACGGTCGGCGCGTTGTGCCAATGGCAAGTGTTCCACAGTGATTTGCAGATCGCTGCTATCACCTTTCAGATCGATGTTCCCACTCGCGCTCAGTCGTCCGGCGCCGGCGGGCAAGGCATAATCTGCGAGCAACTTGTCGCGCGGTGAAGGCAGATAAGGCGCTGAGAAGACCAGGCGATCCACATGCACGGCATCGGCTTCGAAGCGTGCTTTCAACTCGCCCTGCTCCAGGCGGATTCCCTGATCCAGCAAGCCAAAACTCAACGCGTCACCATTTGCCACGCCTAGCAGGCGTGGCGACAGCAAAGTGCCGATCACATCAGCATCGAAATTCAGCCGCCCTCCGCTTTGCAGGTTGCTATCCAGTATCGGCGCTAGCCAGGACAAATCATCCGAATGCAGGCGCAGGTGTCCGGCAAGCGGCGCATCCGGCAATATCGTCCAGCCGGTTTCGGTGTGCGTCAGCGGCACACTGGCCTGCACCTTCACTTCGCCCAGATGCTCGCCGCTGGCATCCAGTTGCGCATGCAATTGATCCTGCTCTGCACTCAGAGACAACCTTAAGTCGCGCAAGCCAAGCCGCGTACCGGTATTGCCATCCACCACCCAATCGCCGCTTTCGCGCCGTACCTGCAAGCTGCCTTGCCAGTGCTCATTCGCTGTCGCTTCCCATGATCCGCCGATACGCATGGAATCGAATGCATCGGACATGGATTTGTTTTGCTGCATGTTCACCGCGCGCACGTTGAGGCCGCTGAAGTGCCCGGCGCTGTGCCAGCGTTGCGGCGTCCATTGCATGCCGGAAAACTGGATCTGTCCGCCGGCGATAGCCACATCCGCTGTGCCGAGCTGAAAGGAATCTTTGGCAAACGACAGCGGTGCAGCTTTCAACAAGTGAAACGGCAGTGCACCCTGCGCGGCCAGATCATCGAGCGCACCGCGCCATTGCAGTGCTTGCCAGCCCTGCGCAGGATCACTCAAGCCGCCGCTCGCCTTCAAGGTCAATTCGCCGAGCGCTTCGTCACCTTGCGCGATGCGGGCAGATGCATGCACGGTGTGACGTTCCCTGCTGCCCTGCAATTCGACGCTGGCTTCAGGCATATTCAGTGTGCCGGTACCCTGGTAACCCGTCAGTCCCAGCTTCATTTGCAACGCGGCTGATGCCAGATCGCCGGTTGCATCCAGTGTTGCGATGCGCTGCCCGCCGGGCAGCATGAGGTGTCTACCCTGGGCGGAGAATTGCAGTCTTGGCTGCGCAAGGCTGCCGGACAGCTCGGCGCGTCCCGTTAGCTCACCACCCAGCCCGTTGCCGAATTGCTCCAGATTCGGCGCATCCAGAGTCAGTTGCGCCCGGTCTGCTGGCGTGCCGTGTGCTACCTCAAGATTGAGATGATTGTCGCCCAGACGCAATGCAAGCTCTCCAGTCGCACGCCGCATTCCGGAGAATTCGATATGTCCGCTTCCACTGATGTCGTGCTGCGCAAAATGACTGCCGGACAGATCGAGCAGCAACGTGCCCTGGGCTTCCGGGAACAATGTGCCGGACACTTCCAGCCCGGCATTCAAATCGGTCTGAGGGGTTGCCGCGAACCCGGACAAATCCAAGTTGCGCAGCTGGCTGGAGAAGCGAAACGTGCGTCGTCGATCCAGAGCCAATTGTCCTTGCCCTGTGAGCACGGTTTTGCCGCGTGTCACGCGCATGCTGGACAGCTCCAGCTGGCCGCCCTGTCGTTTAAGTTCGCCATACAATTCCAGAGCGCCATCGCTGAGCGCCACTACTGCATGCTGATAACTGCCCACACCGTCGAGCTTGATGTCGCCTTGCAAGTATGTGCCCGGCAGGCGAGTGTCCAATGCCGCGAGGTCCAGGTCACGTACTTTAAGTTGCGCACCCAGTTTGCCGCGCAGCCTATTCCAAGATAGTGTGCCTGTGATATGGCTGTCATTCAACAGATGCGCATCCAGTTGCTGCAATTGCAAATTTGACGCGGACAATCTTACCTGTGCCGTCACACCGCGCAATGGCAAGCCGTCCCGGTCCAGCGCTGCTGCATGCGCGTTGCGCACTTGCACAGAACCTTCCAGCGTGCCTCCTGGCGTGCCATGCAGATCGACGCTGCCCGAAACAACCGCAGGCGGCGCACCATCGAATAACCGCCGCGCATCCATCCCGCTGAAAGCGAGCTGCAAGCGGCTGACCGGTACGGCGGAGAACGGCGCGAGTTGCGCCGTGCCGTTGACACTCATCCCCGCGCCATTGCCGTCGAGTTTGACGACTATATGTTGCAAGTCACCGCCGGCTTCGGCGACGAAATGCGCATGCTCGGATCGTCCAGAAATTTGAAAAGATTCGTCGAGCGAGGCTTGTGCTTTGAGCGCATAGGGTTTGCTTGACGCGATTTCGCCGGAACCTGCTAAATCACCGTACGGCAGACGGGCGCGCAGCATCTGCAACTGGTGGTGACTGGCATCGCTCACAAAGCGCGCTTCGACATCGTTCGCCACAAAATAGGACGCAGCACCTTCACTGCTGATTATGCTTAGAGAGTCGAGTTTCATCTGCAACACGCTCACAGCCAGTGGCAAACTCAGGCTGTCTGGCAAAACCAGCGGCCTATCCGATGGCAAGGACAACACCTCGGCTTGCCGGGCGTTCAGACGAAGCACCTTCAGTTCGCCGCGCAACAATGCAGCAGGCTGCCATTGCAGCTGCGCATCATGCAGGGTGATACGCCATCCATTGCCACGCAACACAAGTTGCTGCATACCGAATGTATCAAACAACGAGCCGCTGATGCCATTCGCACTGAGGTTGCCACCGCTTTGATGTTCAACTGCGCCGGCCAGCCATTGCAGGCCGGATCTGGAGGCGACCAGCCAGGCACTCCCACCCGCCACAACCAGACAAGGTGTCAGCACGATGAGCAGCCATTTGTAGCGGCGTGACTTTGTTTGAGAGGTGCGAGCCATCAGAACGCCACCGCGATGGAAAAGTGCACGCGTGATCCCGGCTGGCCCTTGCCGCGTGCAAGATCGAGCGCCAGCGGCCCGACCGGGCTGCGCCAGCGCGCGCCTATTCCGTAACCCTGTGACATGCGCAGGTCGGGTAACACATCGGCTGCTCCGCCGGCATCTCTGAACAATGCGCCACCCCAGTTGCCGATCCAATGGGTATATTCGGCGCTGCCTGTGGCCATCACCCGCCCGCCGACCACCGCATCGCCTTCATGAACCCCCAGGCTCTGATAAGCGAAACCGCGCACGGTCTGTGTTCCGCCGACACGGAACAGATAGTCCTGCGGGATGCCGAGACGAGAGATGGATGCGGTGTAACCTCCCTCGACGCGCAGCGTGACCACGTCGCGCTCGCCGAAGGGAAGCCACAATTGGTGACGAAAATAACTGCGCACAAAGTCTTGATCCGACAGTACCGACTTGCTCGCCCCGCCCAGACGCAACTCTGTCAATGCACCCGACATCGGGAACAGCGGATTGTCCACCGTGCGCCGATTCCAATGCCAATCGAGCACCAAAGCCTGAACGGACTCACGGATACCACCCTCCGGCAGTCGCTGTTCCTGTTGCCAGTTCGGGCCGATGCCGGTTTCGATGCCGAACAGGGTACGACTGCGTGTCACGCCGAATTTGTCTCCCCGTGTCTCCAGCCCTTGTATCTGCGTCTTTTCACCGCTGGCATTCCATGTCAAATGGTAGCCAAGCGGATTGGGCTGCGTGTCGAGTCCCGCCGAAGCTGTCTGACGGTTCTGTTCAAACACCAGGGCACCGCTCAGTGTCCATGCCTGATTCAGGAAGTTATAGCTCTGGTAATTGACCTGGTTGCGCACGCCATTGTTGGTGCTATAGCCGATACCCAGTGCAATCTTGCGTGATTGCGCCTCGACAATCTGTACCTTGACTGGAACAATCACCGGCCCAGCATCGGCTCCGGCGGCATTTTTTTTCGTGCTGGTGTCAAAATTGACGATCACCGAACTGAATTGCGGCATGTTCTGCAGCTGGTTCTGGAACGCCAGCAGCTGGTCGCGATCGTAGGGTTGGCCGGGACTGAAAATTGCGCGCCGGCTTACCAGCGATTCTTCGTAGCGTTCCAGACCAATCACCTGCAATCCACCGAACAGGAAACGCGGTCCGGAGTCCACCACGACACGCAAACTTGCGCTGGCCTTGGCCGGATCCACTTGAGCGAAACTTTCGACCAGGCGTGCGGCGGCATAATCCCGGCGCGCCACCTGTGCCAGCAGATCCGCTTTCGCCTCATCCCAGGCAATCGCCCGAAATGGCATCCCCGGTTGCAATGACCAGACAGCACGCAGTTGTTGCACGCGTGCAGTACGCTGGGCTTCCGGAAGCGACAGGTCGCCGCGAAATTCGATGTTCACTTCAGTGACAACGGTACGCGGTCCCGGAATCACTTCCAACTTCAGCACGCCCGCCGGTGAGACGGAATGCAATACCGCTTTGCCGGAAAAGTAACCCTCTGTCGCCAACAGTTCCGGGATTTCCAGCCGCGCACGGCGCATGAAGATAGCGCGCTCGTTTTCATCTTTGAGCAATTTGTCGGGAAGCTTGAAATATTGCGCAAGCACCTCGCGCACCGCTTCCGGTACGATCAGGTTGACTGCTGGATTACTGCCGTTTTGCGCCTGCACGGGTTGTGACAGGCTCAAGCACCCGCAAACCATCAGCAGCATACATGCCCTGAATTGGTGGGGCGATACCAATCGCAACAAGGGTAAGCCCGATATGATCATCAGAACGCAGCGTGATCGAGCGCGATATGATCCGTGATACTTGCGGCGTAACCTGTTGCAGTCAACGTTGCAAACTTGGGATGCACAAAGTTCCCACCGATCTTGCGCAGCTCCATCATCGCCAACCGCATAAATTCCTCCGGGAATTGGTTCCAGCAATGCGGCAGCCACATACCGGCCGCAGAACCACATCGTTGTTGCTATAAAATAACGCGCAAATTATATGCCTTAATTCACCAAGGCCAGCAAAGGCAGGAAGCAAGATGCCTGAATGGCTAGAATGCCGTGAGAATGGTGCCCGGAACCGGAATCGAACCGGTACGCTGGTTTTACCCTAGCGACGGATTTTAAGTCCGTTGTGTCTACCAATTTCACCACCCGGGCGGGCATTTGGAGGCGAGACCCAGAATCGAACTGGGATAGGCGGATTTGCAATCCGCTGCATAACCATTTTGCTATCTCGCCGCACTGCGAATCAACAGCTTGAAATGAGTGAGGGAAAGCCAGAATGCTTTCCCTCAGATTTGGAGCGGGAGAAGAGTCTCGAACTCTCGACCTCAACCTTGGCAAGGTTGCGCTCTACCAACTGAGCTACTCCCGCAAAACGAGTGGCGCATTATAGGGATATTCGAATCCCTGTCAATAATTTCGCCAGCAAAAATTACTGGCCTATCCGCTCAAACTTGTATAGGCCTTCCCTGGCTTGAATAGACGCGCAAAATTTTCTGTGGTGCGTTGCCCTACTTCGTCCAGGCTGATGCCGCGCAGCGAGGCGATCTCCTCGGCAACGTGCTTCACATAAGCCGGCTGGTTAAGCTTGCCGCGATGCGGCACAGGAGCGAGGTATGGAGCATCGGTTTCGATCAGGATGCGTTCCATCGGCACGCGCTGAGCCACTTCTTTGAGCTGTTTGGCGTTCTTGAAAGTGACGATACCGGAAAAGGAAATGTAAAAATTCATTGCCAGCGCGGCTTCCGCCACTTCCCAGGTTTCGGTAAAGCAATGCATCACGCCGCTTGCTTCGGCAGCTTTTTCTTCCGCCATGATGCGCAAAGTATCCGCCGCCGCTTCGCGGGTATGGATGATGAGCGGTTTGCCGCACTCGCGTGACGCGCGGATATGGGTGCGAAAACGCGCGCGCTGCCACTCCAGGTCACCCTTGAGGCGAAAATAATCCAGCCCGGTTTCTCCTATCGCAACGACTTTGGGATGCTGCGCCAACTCGACCAAGCGTGCGACACTGGGTTCTTCGACACCTTCGTGATCGGGATGTACCCCCACCGAGGCGTAGATGTGCGGATGCTGTTCGGCAAGTGCCAATATCTGTGGGAAATCCGCCAGATTGACCGAGACGCAAAGTGCACTGATCACTTCGTTGTCGCGCATATGCTCCAGCACGTCGCCCATGTTTACGGCAAGCTCCGGGAAATTGATATGGCAGTGGGAATCAACGAATGGCATGATTATTCGAGCATGAGCTGGCGGTAAACAAATAAAAGTGACTCGAAAAACAACTTGGGATTGAGCGTGTGCTGCGCCTCGCGCTTGGCTGTTTGCAGGTGTTTTTGCATTCGCGCCAAATTGAGCGGAGCGACAGGTCCAACCAGTTTTTTGATGGCTGCTTCTTCGCCTGGGTGATAGCGCAGCCTGCCTGACAGTTTCATCGAACTCAGGTCATAACACCACTGTTGCAGCCATTGTACGACCAACACCTGTTCGGTTTTCTGCAGCGCTTCGGCCAGCGCGAACACATCCAATCCGGCGGGCTGGCGCACCGCGCTCAACAATTTATCGCGTTCTTCGCTACCCAGTTGCTCATCCAGTTGAACGGCCTGCAGCGGCGCAAAGCCGGAGATGGCAAGGGCTTCGGCGGGGTTTGTTACACCCTGCTCTGTCAGCCAGCGTGTGGCACTTGCCGCATCGGGAGCCGGTAGCGCGAAAGACAAACAGCGGCTGAGAATGGTCGGCAGCAATTGCTGCGGCTTGTGCGACACCAGGATGAACAGCAACCCCGGCGGCGGTTCTTCGAGGCTTTTCAACAAGGCATTCGCGGCATTGGTGTTCATTGCCTCGGCAGGATGAATGACGATCACTCGCCTGCCGCCCTGATGCGCTGTCATGCCAAAAAAATCGGTCAAACCGCGTATTTGATCGACGGAAATCTGCTTGCTGGGTTTTTTGCCAGATGCAGACTTAAAATCCTCGCTTTCTTCACTATCCAGGCTTAACGCTTCCGGTTGCAGCAAACGATAGTCTGGATGCGAGCCCTGCTCGAACCAGTGGCAAGATGGACATTTCCCACAGGCAAAATGAGCTTCATCCGGATGTTGGCACAACAGACTTTGGGCGAAATTGATCGCCAGATCGAGCTTGCCGATGCCCTTGCTTCCCTTGAACAACAGGCCATGCGCCGGACGCTTGCTCAACTCCTGCAAGCGCGCCCAGCCATTTTTTTGCCAAGGATAGATAACTTTCATATCAAATAGTTAAGATAATTTCTTCAAGTTTACGCTTAACTGACTCCAGAGTCTGCGCCGCATCGATGACAACATATCGCTGCGAATTTTCCTGGACTCGTTTGTGGTAACCGGCCCGCACACGTTCGAAAAAATCGGACTGCTCCTGTTCGAAGCGATCCAGCGTAACATTGTTAGCCAAACGCAATTTTGCCACTTCGACCGGGACATCAAAGAACAGCGTCAGGTCAGGTTGCAGATCGGGATGCACCCATTGCTCAAGCTGGCGCAACTTTTCCCAGTCCATGCCCCTGCCACCACCCTGATAGGCGAAGCTGGCATCGCTGAAACGGTCCGAAACCACCCACTTGCCGGCACGCAACGCCGGCTTGATGATTTGTTCGATATGCTCCAGGCGCGCCGCAAACATCAGCATCGCTTCGGTGCCGATACTCATGGGCTGGTTCAATAATATCTCGCGCAATTGCTCGCCTAGCGGTGTGCCGCCCGGCTCACGGGTGACCACCACATCGAGGCCGCGCTGCCGCAACGCATCTGCAAACCATGCCAGATGGGTGCTTTTGCCGGCCCCGTCTACGCCTTCAAAGGTAATGAATTTGCTCATAAATTCGTTTTTCGAGCGAATTGCTATTTTTGGTACTGATTCACCGCGCGGTTATGCGCGGTCAAGGTGCTGGAAAATTGCGAGCTGCCATCGCCGCGCGACACGAAATATAACGCGTCGGTCTGTGCCGGGTGCATGGCAGCCTGCAAAGCCGCTACGCCCGGCAAAGCGATCGGTGTGGGGGTCAGCCCGCGGCGCGTGTATGTGTTGTAGGCAGTATCCTTGAACAGATCGCGCCTGCGCAGGTTACCATCGAACTTCTCGCCCATGCCATAAATCACGGTGGGATCGGTTTGCAGCAACATGCCCTTGCGCAAGCGGTTCACGAACACGCCGGCAATCATACTCCGGTCGCTTGGCGTGCCGGTTTCCTTTTCGACAATGGAAGCCAGGATCAGGGCCTGGTAAGGGTTCTGCAAGGGCAGATCGGGCGCACGCGCCAGCCATGCTTGCTGCAGATGTTTTTGCATGGTCTGATAGGCGCGCTTGAATATCAGCAGATCGCTGCTGCCTCCGGAAAAATAATAGGTATCCGGGAAGAACAAGCCCTCGGGATGAGTTTCCGCTGCACCGATACGCTGCAGGATTTCCGCATCGGTCAAGGTTGCCGTGTCGTGGCTGATATCGGGATTGGCATTCAGCGCATCGCGGAATTGCTTGAACGTCCAGCCTTCGATCACGCTTGCCTGTCTCTGGCTGACTTTGCCTTGGCTGATGATTTCCAATAGTTCCAGCATCGACACCGGATGCTCCAGCGCGTAATTGCCCGCCTTGAGTTGCGTTGATTTGCCGAGCAGCCGCACCAGCCAGACGAATGGCCGGTCCTGTTCCAGCAGCCCGGCTTGCTGCAATTCTCGAGCAGTACCCTTCAGGCTGTGCCCTTGTTTCAAGTCAAATACAAACGGCGTTGCAGGCAAGGACAGCGGACGGATGAAGTAATAGCCCAGCACGGCTGTACCAAGCAGTGCCAGTAAAATTACCAAATTGAATATCCGTCGCATCATGCGTCAGATCCGTCAAGGTACTGGCGAATTTTCGCGGTGATGGGGAATTCGCTCCAGCATCGTTGATTAAATTCTCGTATCGACCACATGCTGATGATGCTATTTACCACAAACAATTCATCGGCATCCATCACATCATCCAGTCCGACATCGCGCACTTGCAATGGCATGCCGTGTTGTGCCGCCCAAGTCATCACGCGATCACGTTGCACCCCTGCCACGCCGCAATGCGACAGATCCGGAGTAATCAGTTGTCCCCGCGAGACTAAAAATAAATTACTGCGCGTGCCCTCAATGATATTGCTATCCGCATCCATTAGCAGCCCTTCGGCAATATCCGCATCACTCGACTCGGCCGCCGCCAGTACGTTTTCCAGACGGTTGAGATGCTTGATTCCAGCCAAGCGCGGCTGATGACTTAAGCGCAAGCGGCACAGTTGTGCCTTGATTCCGCGTAAGGCCCAATCGGCCGGATATTCAGGCAAGGGGGAAATATCCCAAAGGTGCGTGGTCCCAACGCAGCCGAGAGGCGCATAGCCGCGAGTTCCCTCTCCTCGTGTGACGATCAACTTCATCGCGCCTGTGGGGTGCAACGCGAGCAAGTTGTTTAATTCAGCAGTCAGCAACCCGACATCCGGGCAAACAATATCCAGCGCGGTGCAGTCGTGTAAAAGTTTATTATAGTGCAGCAGCCAATGCTGCGCTTTGCCCTGGGTGGCGCGCAAAGTACGAAACACCCCGTCGCCGTAAAGCAGGCCTCTATCGCGAATGCTGATCAAATTGCCAGGCTTGCCATTGACCAGCATCGTAACGAAAATATGATTAGACCTTGCGGAACACCAGAGTGCCGTTGGTTCCGCCGAAGCCGAAATTATTGTTCATCGCGACATCGATTTTCATGTTGCGTGCGGTATTCGCACAGTAGTCCAGGTCACACTCCGGATCTTGTTCAAAAATATTGATGGTCGGCGGCGAAATCTGATGATGCACCGCCAGCGCGCAGAACACCGACTCGACTCCGCCTGCGCCGCCCAGGAGATGGCCGGTCATCGACTTGGTGGAGTTCACCACCAGCTTCCTGGCATGATCGCCAAATGCCATCTTGATCGCTTCGGTTTCGTTCTTGTCGCCAAGCGGGGTCGAAGTGCCATGCGCGTTGACGTATTGCACGTCCTGCGGGTTCATCCCGGCGTTGCGCAGTGCATTCAGCATGCTGCGCTTCGGGCCATCGGTATTCGGAGCGGTGATGTGGTAGGCATCGCCGCTCATGCCATAACCTGCCAGCTCCGCGTAGATCCTGGCTCCGCGTGCTTTCGCGTGCTCATATTCTTCCAGCACCAGCACACCCGCGCCTTCGCCGATCACGAAACCATCCCTGCCTTTGTCCCAGGGGCGGCTCGCTGTGGCCGGATCATCGTTGCGCGTGCTAAGCGCACGCGCGGAGGAAAAACCGCCCACTGCCAAAGCACATACGGTCGCTTCAGAACCGCCTGCGATCATCACGTCCGCATCGCCATATTCAATGATGCGCGCAGATTCGCCGATGCAATGCGTGCCGGTAGTGCAGGCGGAGACCATCGCCAGATTCGGGCCTTTCAACCCGTACATCACGGACAGGTTGCCGGAGATCATGTTGATGATCGTGCCGGGAATGAAGAACGGCGATATTTTGCGCGGCCCGGCGGCGAGGTAGTCGTTATGCGTGTCCTCGATCATCGGCAGACCGCCGATGCCGGAACCGATGTTCACGCCGATACGCTCGGCATTCCGCTCTGACACTTCCAGCCCGGAATCCTTGAATGCCTCCATTCCTGCCACCAGGCCAAAATGGATGAACCTGTCCATGCGGCGGGCGTCCTTGGCGGAAAGAAATTGAGTGGCATCGAAATCCTTCACTTCGCCGGCGATCTGCGCTGCCATCGCGCTAGCATCAAAGTGGCTGATTTTGGTGATGCCGGACTTTCCCGCGACGATATTCTGCCAGACCGTGGGAACCCCTGTCCCGACCGGGGAGATGATCCCCAGCCCGGTAATGACGACTCTACGCTTAGACAAATTTACTCCGCCAAACAGTTAAGGATGGACAACAAGAATGGGGTGGGCAAACAGAAAAATGAAGTGGATTATTTTTGATGCGCCAGGACGTAGTCGATGGCTTGCTGTACGGTGGTGATCTTTTCTGCGTCTTCGTCCGGAATGTCGCATTCGAACTCTTCTTCCAGGGCCATCACCAGCTCAACCGTATCCAGAGAATCAGCACCCAGATCATTGACAAACGAAGATTCGTTCTTGACTTCGGATTCGTTTACACCCAGTTGCTCGGCAACTATTTTTTTTACGCGTTGTTCAATTGACATCTTTATTCTCCCACCTTGATTAAAATTCAAAAAAGCAGCGGCATTGTATCAAATTTGTCCAAAATTCCAAACAACTTATATCGGGCAAGGATGAACCCTTCCAAGGAAGTTTCTGACCAGCCCTGCCCCTCTTTTAGTGAGCCCGGGAAATTGTAGAATCAAACCGTTGTCGTCTCTTCAGCAGGCAAAGGAGGCTGGTCATTCTGCGGCTGCCCACCCTGTGGCGCAATTTTTCGCTGGCGCTTTTCTTCTTGCTTCTTTTTCTTGGCGATTTCCTTTTGGCGTTTTTCGAAAGTGTAATTTGTTTTGGCCATTTGCGATCCTATTTCAAAGTAATTTTATGTCGAGGCGGACGTATGATAACAGGTACCTTTCATTTAAATATCAAATCCGCAGGGCAAGATAGCCATATCGGTTTGCCAGAACGCATCGGGCTGCCGTGTAAACCAAGCCCAGCCCTCACCGAACCATGACTATTCCATATACAGCCCGCCATTCACATGCAAGGTAACACCCGTGATGTAAGTTGCGCCCGGACCCGCCAGAAAGGCCACTGCTGCAGCGATGTCGGCAGGCTGGCCGAGACGTTTCAGCGGCACGTGTTCAACCAGTTTGGCCCGTTGTTCTTCGCCCAGGCCTTGAGTCATGTCGGTATCGATAAATCCCGGGGCGACGCAGTTCACAGTGATGTTGCGGCTGCCAATCTCTTGCGCGAGCGATTTGGTGAAGCCTGTCATGCCCGCCTTGGAAGCGGCGTAGTTAGCCTGTCCGGGATTGCCCATACTGCCTATCACCGAGGAAATACTGATGATGCGCCCGCCCCTGGCTTTCATCATCGCGCGCAGCACGGCGCGGCTGAGACGGAACACCGATTTGAGGTTGGTCGCCAGCACGTCGTCCCACTCTTCGTCGGTCATGCGCGCCAGCAGGTTGTCGCGGGTGATGCCGGCGTTGTTCACCAGTATCGATATCTCGCCGAACTGTTTGCGCAGTTCGCCCAGCACTTGTTCGGTTTGTGCCGTGTCGTTGACGTTCAACGCCATGCCGGCGCCATTGATACCCGCCGCATCAAGATAAGCGCTGATCGCTTGTGCGCCTTTGTCGCTGGTAGCCGTTCCGATCACGGTCGCTCCCTGCTTGCCCAGTTCCAGCGCGATGGCCTGGCCGATGCCACGACTGGCGCCGGTCACTAATGCGATTTGTCCTTGCAGTGTCATGTTGGAGTTTCCTATGCGAATATAGACAGCGCCAGTTTTAGTGCTGCGCCGTCGTTGATGGCGGATGCCTGCTGGTTGGTATCGATACGTTTGTTCAAGCCAGCCAATACTTTGCCCGGCGCGCATTCGACATTGTGGGTGATGCCAAGCTTGCCGAATTCCAGCACGGTCTCGACCCAGCGTACCGGCGAATACAATTGGCGCACCAGCGCATCCTTGATTGCAGCGCTATCCGAGTAACTTTTTACATCGGCATTGTGCAGCACAGGAATGGCCGGAGCATGCACCGCGACATTGACAAGATAGTCGTGCAACTGCTCCGCCGCGCCCTTCAGCAAAACGCAATGCGACGGTACGCTCATCGGCAGCATGATCGCGCGCTTCGCGCCCCTGGCCTTGGCCAGTTCCATGCCGCGCTCCACTGCCGCGCGGTTGCCGGCGATCACCACTTGCCCGGGAGAGTTGTAATTCACCGCCTCCAGCACTTCGCCTTGTGCGCCTTCGCTGCATACGGCGCGGACCACATCGTCATCCAGCCCGAGTATCGCCGCGATACCGCCCACCCCTTCGGGAACGGCCTGTTGCATGCACTGCGCGCGATAGCGCACCAGCGGCAACGCATCGGCGAAGCGCAATGCACCCGCGGCGACCAGCGCGGTGTATTCACCCAGGCTGTGTCCGGCCATCATGGCTGGTTTTGCACCGTTTTGTGATTGCCAGGCGCGGTACACCGCCACGCCTGCGGTGAGCATGATTGGTTGGGTGTTCACCGTGGCATTCAAATCTTCATCACTGCCTTCCGCAACCAGTTGCCACAGGTCTTGTTTCAACACATCGGAAGCTTCGGTGAAGGTGTCGCGCACCGCGGCGAAGTCGGCGTAGCCATTCATCATGCCGCGCGATTGAGAACCTTGGCCCGGGAATACGAAAGCGAATTTAATCATAAAAAATTCAGTCATTAGTTATTAGTCGCTAGTTGGTGGTCGTTGTCAGGTTTTAACTAGCGACTAACGCCTAACGACTACCAACTGTAGTTTGCTACCACTTGATTAAAACGGCACCCCAGGTGAAGCCACCGCCCACGGCCTCCAGTATAATATTCTGGCCTGGCTTGATGCGTCCATCACGCACTGCGGTATCCAGTGCCAAGGGGATCGAGGCTGCCGAAGTGTTGCCGTGAGTGGCGACGGTGACGATCACGTTATCCATGCTCAAGCCTAGCTTCTTGGCGGTGGCTTCCATGATGCGGATGTTGGCCTGATGCGGAACCAGCCAATCGATGTCGGAACCTTGCAGCTTGTTTTCTTCCAGCACTTCCTCGACCACTTCGCTCAGCACTTTGACGGCGAACTTGAACACCGCCTGGCCCTCCATCTTGATGAAGGGATCGCCTTGCACTTCTCCGTTGCGTACATTACCTTCGGCTTTCAGCATGCCGCGATGGCTGCCATCGGCGTGCAACTTGCTGGCGATGATGCCGGGCGTTTCAGAGGCGCGCAACACTACCGCACCCGCTCCATCGCCGAACAATACGCAAGTGGTGCGATCATTCCAGTCCAGCATGCGCGACAGCACTTCCGCGCCGACCACCAGCGCCGTCTTGGCCTGTCCACCGCGTATGTATAAATCGGCGGTATTCATCGCATACACAAAACCGCCGCAAACCGCTTGCATGTCGAATGCCGCACCGTGGTTTTTAATGCCGAGCTTGTCTTGCAGGATGCAGGCAGTGCTGGGAAATATCTGATCTGGCGACGTGGTCGCTACGATCACCAGGTCGATCTCGTCTGCGCTGATGCCCGCTGCCGAAATGGCGCGCAGGCTGGCTTGCAGGGCCAGATCGCTGGACATTTCCGCGTCAGCGGCGAAATGCCGCTCGACGATGCCGCTGCGCGTGACGATCCAGTCGTGCGAGGTATCGACGATCTTTTCCAGATCGAAATTGGTCAATATTTTTGCCGGCAGATAACTTCCGGTGCCGATGATTTTCGAGTACATCAGGAGACCTCCCCTGCTTTTTGCTGGTTTGCGTGATGCCATTTTTCAATGTGCTCACTGATATGCTGCAACATGCCGCCGCGCGCTTCCTCGGCGGCGCGTTCGATGGCACAGCGAAAGGCGAACACATCCGCCGAACCGTGGCTCTTCACCACGATGCCCTTCAGACCGAGCAGGCTCGCGCCGTTGTAGCGGCGATGATCCACCCTGCGCTTGAAGGAATTGAGCACCGGCATCGCCACCAGCGCGGCCAGCTTGGTGAAAACGTTCCTGCCAAATTCCTCGCGCAAAAAACCGCCCAGCATCTGCGCCAACCCCTCGGTGGTTTTCAATGCAACGTTGCCGACGAAGCCATCGCATACCACCACGTCGGTGGTTCCCTTGAAGATATCGTTGCCTTCGACGTTACCGTAGAAATTCAGGTCGCTTGCGCGCAGCAACTCCGCGGCTTGCTTGACCACCTCGTTGCCCTTGATGTCCTCGCTGCCGATATTCAACAGGCCGACACTCGGATTGGGTTTGTGCTCCAGCGCGGTAACCAGCGTGGAGCCCATCAGGGCGAATTGCAGCAGGTGCTCGGCGTTGCAATCGGTGTTTGCGCCCAGGTCGAGCATACAGACCTGGCCGTTTTTGGTCGGCAGATAAGACGCGATCGCGGGGCGGTCGATGCCCGGGATGGTTTTCAGCACATAACGTGCCGTCGCCATCAGCGCGCCGGTGTTGCCTGCGCTGATACAGGCGAGGGCTTCACCGTTTTTGACCAGATTGATGCTGACACGCATCGAGGAATCTTTTTTACCGCGCAGCGCGGATTGCGGTTGCTCGTCCATGCCCACCACTTCGCTGGCGGGATAAATGCGCAAATGCACCCCCGTTTGCACATTCAGCGCACGCAACTCGGTTTCTATGGCATCAGATATGCCGACCAGCAAGATGGTATCGTTTGGGAACTGCTTCAGGTATTCAACTGCGGCAGGAATAGTGACCGTCGTGCCGTGGTCGCCTCCCATCGCATCTATGGCTAATGTGACATCCACTAAGCAATCCTCAGCAAG
>DHIV01000122.1 GCA_002403995.1 Gallionella sp. UBA4737
GGCATGGCCCGCTCCTACAGGTGCTTGTCCAACGGACACCCCGTCGCTAATCGAGCGCGTCGGCGCCCAGCCGATCGCAGTAGCCCAGGTCGGGGACATCCGCGCCGCCCAGCTTGCCGGCGGCATCGCGTAACGCGGTGCGCAAGCCTTCCTCCAGGACAGGATGATAAAACGGCATGCGCAACAACTCGCGCACCGTCAGCTTGCGCTGCACCGCCAACGCCAGCAGATGTGCAAGGTGCTCACCTTGCGGCGCACACATCTCGGCACCCAATAGCCGGCCACTGCTTCTGTCGACATAGACGCGCAACATGCCGTGATTGACCTCCCCCATGCGTGCGCGCGCCTGACTTGAAAAATCGACTTCGCCGATGACGATCTCATCCTCGTCAAGGGTAGTGAAGGACTGTCCGACGACGGCGATGCCGGGATCGGTAAATACGATCGCAAGCGGCACGCGCCGTTCGAAGCATACCGGCTCGTTCCGCAGCGCGTTATATCCGGCGATATACCCCTCATCGAGAGCCTCGTGCAGCAACGGCAAATGACGGTTGGCATCGCCCGCGATGTACACGGGAAGATCGGCGATCTGCATCGTGCGTGTATCGAAAGGCGGCACACCGCGTTCGTCGAGCTCGACTCCCAGGTTCTCGAGGCCCATCTGATCGATATTGGGACGGCGGCCGAGCGCGACGAGCACCTTGTCGACCACGGCACTCTCGTTTCCGGCACGCACGCGGATACGCTCACCTTCGATGACGGGCTCAGCTGCCTGGCCCAGATGCATGGCGAACTCCGCTCGCAACAATGCCACGGCCTGCCTGTTGACATCGGTATCGCTCAGCCCGGCGATATGCTCGGCGGCATCGAAACCGGTGACTTCTATACCCAGCCGGGCGAGCGCCTGGGCGATCTCGCTGCCGAGACCACCCATGCCAATCACCGCCATGTGCGATGGCAATGTTTCCTGCTCGAACAAATCATCGCTCGTCAGCATCCGTGTGCCGAGCGCGGCCCATTCCTTGGGAACGATAGGCCGAGAACCTGTAGCGATGATGATCTTCCCGGCATGCACGCGGCGTTCACCGACTGCGAGAACCTGCGGCTCGAGGAACCGTGCACGGCCCGCAATGCTGCGATCTTTCAGTTCATCCGTGAGTTTGAGCATGCCCGCAACGAAGCCGTCGCGCAACCGCCGCACGCGTCTCAATACTGCGGGGATATTAACAGTAAGCCTCTCTGCGCCGCCCACGCCGAAGGTCTCGAGCGCCTTGCCCCGGTGAAAGGCGATGGCCGCTTCGATCAGCGTTTTCGAAGGCATGCATCCAACGCGCGCGCAGGTAGTGCCGTAGGAGCCGTCATTGATCAGCACAAAATTATCGGTCTGCTTGCGCACCTCGCGCAGCGCCGTCAGGCCGGCAGAGCCTGCGCCTATGATTGCAACGTCGTATGATTTGGTCATGAGTTCGCCCTCTGATATCCGCAAATCTCAGCACCTTAACTTTTCAGGCGCATTCAAACCGTGCGCCAGCAAACATAGAGCGAAACGTCGCACACGACGCGGTGCGCAAATTGCCGGCAGGCAAGGACGTGACGGTGAAGGTGTGTGCGCTGCAGGGTAACGATGGGCGCGGCGGCGGTTTAGAGCCGAAAGAGATGGGGGTGATTTGTTTGTGGACGGGATAATATGGCCGCAGAATGTATTGCGCAGCTGACTCCTTATAATTGTTCGGAATCCAGTGGGTTTAATCAAAATACATTAATATCTTGCTGGATTCCCGCTTTCGCGGGATAACCAGCGACTTGCCCAGCGTCTTTTGCTGGGTTAGTCAGATGGCTGGTAGTTCTATCAGTAGTTATATCAATGACGGTACCCCAGTCTTGAATTATGGAAACCTCAATGATCGAAGGATCAACCATGCCCGCCACGCCTCCCGACGCACTGCTCTTTATCACCCCCGGCTGCCCGCACTGCGCCAGCGTTTTGCAGGGACTGAGCGAACTGGTCAAGCAGGCGCTGATCGGGAAATTGACGGTAGTGAATATTGCCGCGCATCCCGCTCAGGCTGCGGAATACGGCGTGCGCGCCGCTCCCTGGCTGCGCCTGGGTCCGTTCACCCTCACCGGCGCACACAGCCCTGCCGAACTGCGCCAGTGGGCCGAGTGGGCGAGCGGCGAAGAAGGTACAGGGCACTATATAGAACATCTGTTGAAGCAAGGCAGCTACAAACAGGCCGCAGCGTTCATTGACGCAGATACGCATCGCCTCAAGCCGCTGCTCGCCATCGTCGCCGATCCCGGGGCCAAACTCGAAGTGCGCCTGGGCGTCAACGCGCTGCTGGAATCCCACACCAATACAAAGGCACTACAAAATCTGCTGCCGCAACTGGCCGAACTCACCCGCCATGCCGACCATCGCGTGCGCGCCGATGCATGCCACCTGCTCGGCCTCACCGGCAGCGCAGCCGCACGCCCTCATGTTGAAATCTGCCTCAACGATGCTCACGAAGAAGTGCGCGAAATCGCGAAAGAGGCGATGGAAGCACTGGAGAAGCGAAATGCGAAAAGGTGATGCAAAGCTGACCCTATAAATTCTCACCCGCAAAAAAATCGCCCAGGCTCTGGGTATCGTGCCGGAACAATTGGCGATGTGAGATTTAGAAACCGCGGTCTATTGCTGATCATTCAGCACCTCGTAGGTCGGGCTCTGCCCGACTGCAGGTACTTTTACTCGATTGAAGATAAGGTCTCCGCACCTCGTAGGGTGGGCTCCGCCCGACGCCGCTTGTCGAAGGGTTCGCCCTGCTCACAGCATTCAAATAAACCGCCACCAGCCACAGGCTCGCAATCCCAGTGATCCAGCATGTAGGAGCGGGCCATGCGGGTGCCCGGACAAGAGTTTTTCGTACCCGCGAACAAAAAACAATCGCGGGCATGGCCCGCTCCTACAAATGGATCAGCAGATAGGGTGGATAAGCATAGCGCATCCACAGAACTATCTCCCCCGACTCACCCGCTCCAAATAAACCGCCACCAGCCCCGCCACCAACCAAAGACTCGTGATCGCCGCGATCCAGAAGCCGGGTGCGCCGCGCGCGGAGCCGAACGTATCCGTCAGCCCGAGCAGGAAGCCGCCGCCAAGGCCCAATCCCCACAGCATCGTGGCATAGATCAACATCGGCACGACCGATTTCTTGTATCCGCGCAGGGCATTCACCGCCACGGCCTGCAGCGCATCGCCCAGATGATACAAAGCGACCAGCATGATCAAGGGTATCGCCACCTGCTGCACCTCGGGGTCGGTGGTGTACAGCGCGGCAATGTGTGGCGCGCCGAACCAGAAGATCAGGCTGAGGACGGCTGCGATCGCCATGCCGAGGCGGATGGCTGCCCAGCAGATGTGGCGGGCGTGCTCGCGCTGCCCGGCGCCGATGGCCTGGCCGGCCAGCACCGCCGTTGCATTGCCCAGCGCAAGCGGAATCATGAAAGCCAATGCCGCCAGGTTGGCCGCGATCTGGTGAGCGCCCGACACCACCGGGCCCAGGCGCGCGATGAACAGCGCCATGAACGTGAAGGCGGTCATATCCGCGATGAACGTCAGGCCGATCGGCACGCCCAGCCGCAGGAACTCCAATATCGCTTTGCGATCCGGTGCGGCAAAGCGCCTGCGCAGCTGGAACTGCATATAGTCCGGATGTCGCAAACACCAGCCCCAGGCGAGCGCGGCCATCAGCCAGGCATCCAGCGACGTGGCGACCGCGCAGCCCGGCCCGCCCATTTCGGGCGCCTCCATCAGGCCATACATGAACACTGCATTCAGCGGGATCTTGATTGCCAGCGACAGCAGGTTGAAGAACATCACCGGGCGCGGGCGGCTGATGCCGGTTGAAAGGCCAAAGAAAATACGCAACGCGAAGATGGCAGGCACCCCCCAGGCGGATGCGGCGAGATAGGCGCGCACCTTGGTTTCGACGATGGGCTGCAATTGCGAGATCGCAATGATCGGACCGGGGAAGCACAGCAGCAGGATCGCGACCAGCGCCAGCACCAGCGATACCCACACGCTCTGGTGAATCTCCCGCCCGACCTCGGCACGCCGGCCAGCTCCGTAAAGGTGGGCGATGATAGGCGGCAGCGCGAGCAACACACTGATCAGCGACATCAGCACCGTGGCCATGATCGCCGAGGCAATGCCGACCGAGGCAAGGTCGATCGCAGACAGCCGCCCGGCCATCGCGGTGTCGATCACGGCATTTGCCATCATCGCAAGCTGCGCGACCAGCACCGGCCAGGCCAGATGGATGAGTTGCGAGGTGGGAGAAGCGGGTTGCACTATAGTCCGGGACGTATATGGGATAAAGTTTTGCATCGGTTGCTGCGATGCCAGCCCCGCGAAACTGAGCGGGACAATCCCTGTAGGAGCGGGCCCTGCGAAGGATGATCGGCAAGCAATGGAGGCACAGCAAAATTAGCAATACAAATTGAATCCAGCGCGTGGCAAAAACCCAGTGTCCGGCAATACCCTGTCATGGAATATTTCCGGGCGCGACAGATCGGATGCTGAGATGTGGATGTGGTCGATCAGGGCATGACCTCAACCTGGGCAGCCCCCGCTGTCATTTCGCCGATCACGGCCGCATTGGCAAAGCCTTCCTGCGCGAAGATCGCCAACACTTGTTCTACCGCCGCGGGAGTACATGACACCAGCAGACCGCCGGATGTCTGCGGATCGGTCAGCAACGCTTTTTGCACCGGGGTGATGGATACAGCAAGGTTTACGTCATGACCATAGCCCGCCCAGTTGCGCTCGGAAGCACCCGTCACAAAACCACTTTCCGCAAGTTGATGCACATTCCGCAACAACGGAATCTGCGCCATATTGATGCGGGCTTTCAGTTTGCTGCCGCGCGCCACTTCCAATAAATGACCGAGCAGGCCAAAGCCGGTCACGTCGGTGATCGCATGGACATTTGAGACATTGGACAGGGCCATGCCGGGTTTGTTGAGTTGAGTGGTGGTGGCTAACATCGCGGCGTAACCGTCGGCATCAAGCTGGCCTTTCTTTAATGCAGCCGACAAAATGCCCACACCGAG
>DHIV01000046.1:0-6844 GCA_002403995.1 Gallionella sp. UBA4737
CAACCGCATCCTCGCCACGACCGATTGGGAAGTGTACGGCATGGACATGAGCACCGATCGCATCAGCGACCTGATCGGGCGCGACCGTTTCCACTTCTTCGAAGGCGACATCACGATCAACAGGGAATGGGTCGAGTACCACGTCAAGAAGTGCGATGTGATCCTGCCGCTGGTGGCGATCGCCACGCCGGCGACCTACGTCAAGCAGCCGTTGCGCGTGTTCGAGCTAGACTTCGAGGCCAATCTGCCGATCGTGCGCGCGGCGGTAAAATACAAAAAACATCTGGTGTTTCCGTCCACCTCGGAAGTGTATGGCATGTGCCATGACGAAGAATTCGACCCGGAGAAGTCCGAACTGATTTGCGGCCCGATCAACATGCCGCGCTGGATCTATTCCTGCTCCAAACAGCTGATGGATCGCGTGATCTGGGGCTATGGCATGGAAGCGAATCTGAATTTCACACTGTTCCGCCCGTTCAACTGGATAGGCTCGGGGCTGGACTCGATCCATACCCCGAAGGAGGGCAGCTCGCGTGTGGTCACGCAATTCCTCGGTCACATCGTGCGCGGCGAGAACATCAGCCTGGTGGATGGCGGACATCAGAAACGCGCTTTTACCAGCGTCGACGACGGCATCGCCGCGTTGATGAAGATCATCGCCAACAAGGACGGCATCGCCACCGGCAAGATCTACAACATCGGCAATCCGACCAACAACTATGCGATCCGGGACCTCGCCGACATGATGCTGAAACTGGCCAAGGAATACGCCGAGTACCGCGATTCCGCTGCCAAGGTCAAGATCGTCGAGACGACATCAGCAGCCTATTACGGCAAGGGCTATCAGGACGTGCAAAACCGTGTGCCCAAGATCACCAATACCTGCGAGGAGCTGGGCTGGAAACCGACCATCAACATGGCCGACACCTTGCGCGCTATTTTTGACGCGTATCGCGGGCAGGTTGCGGAAGCGCGCGGCCTGGTAGATTAATTTTCCCCTCTCCCCAGCCCCTCTCCCATGAGTGGGAGAGGGAAGCGCGTCAACGCGGGAGAGGACAGCTTACTGAATTCCTATGACTAAACAACTCGCCCTTAAAATTGATGTGGACACCTATCGCGGTACGCGCGAAGGCGTGCCGCGTCTGGTTGAAATATTGCAGCGCTATAACGCGCAGGCCACATTTTTCTTTTCTCTCGGCCCCGATCATACCGGGCGTGCCATCAAGCGCGTATTCCGCCCCGGCTTCATCGGCAAGGTATCGCGCACCTCGGTGGTGGAACATTACGGCATCAAGACCTTGTTGTATGGCACGCTGTTGCCATCGCCGGACATCGGCAAGAAATGCGCGGACATCATGCGCATGGTGAAAATGGCCGGTTTCGAGGTCGGCATCCATTGTTATGACCATATCCGCTGGCAGGATCATGTGGCGGACAAGGATGCGGAGTGGACGCGGCGCGAGCTGCAACTTGCAGTGGATCGCTATACCGAGATCTTCGGCGAGGCTCCGCATGCCCATGCCGCCGCCGGTTGGCAGATGAATCGCCATGCGTTGCGGCTGATGCAGCGGCTGGGTTTCCAATACAGTTCGGATACGCGCGGCACGCATCCTTTTATCCCGACCGTGAATGCCGAGATCATCGCCTGTCCGCAACTGCCTACCACGTTGCCGACGCTGGACGAACTGATGAACCGCGACGGCATCACGCTGGACAACATCGCCGAACACATCCTGAAGCTGACCGCGCAGCCTTCCGCAACCGGACACGTATACACGCTGCATGCCGAACTCGAAGGCGGCAAGTGGCTGCCGATATTCGAGCAGTTGTTGCAGGGCTGGCAGGCGCAGGGCTATGAGCTGGTGGCTATGCAGCAATACCTGCAAGGACTGGATGTGTCCAAGCTGCCGCGTCATGAGGTGGTGATGCGAGAAGTGGAAGGGCGGGTCGGCAATCTGGCTGTCGCAGCAGAAGACAATATGGCTGCAGGTATCGCATAACCTATACCTTCTGATAATGTTTTTGGAGCAGCAGTTGGGATGAAATGGGGTAAGCGGGCAAGCCGCATAGCGGCTGCTCGCAAATGTGGGTTTTAGAGGTTTCCAGATGAAGACATGGTGGCATTCGCAAGGCATACAGCTCAAGCTGCAGATCATCATCCAGCTGGTGCTGATAGCGGTATTGATCCCGACTCAACTGTGGATCGAGCAGCACTTCAAGGAAAGGATACTGCAGGCAGCGGAGAGCCGCGCGCGGGTTTCGGCCGATGGCGTGATCAATGGCATGAACATGCTGATGATCAAGGGGTTCATCAAGGATCCGGAGAGCCGTGCCCTGTATATCAGGAAAATGGGCGCCTCCGAGGGGGTGAAGGAACTGCGCATCATACGCGCCGAACAGGTGCAAAGTCAGTTCGGTCCGGGGCTGCCGCAAGAGCAAGCCATGGATGATATGGACAGGCGGGTGATCGCCAATGCCAGGGAAGAGACCCTGCGTGTCGATGACAGCAATGCGCCTGAACTGCGCGTGGTCGTGCCGTTCATTGTGAGCACCAATTTCCGCGGCACCAATTGTCTGGAATGCCATCATGTGCAAGTGGGCACGGCGAACGGTGCGGCGAGCATCACGATCGATCTGAAGGGCGACTATGCAAGCCTGAGCAGGACCAGCGAGTTGTTATGGGGCGGGCAGGCGGCGTTGCAATTGATCCTGTTCTTTCTGATCGGGCGGTTCACGCATACCATCACGCGCCCGCTGGAAAATCTGCAAACCACGATGAGCGCGTTGCAGAAGGAAGAAGACCTGGCCCGCTATGTCGGGACGATGCCGCCTTTGCAAATTGCCGGCGGGGACGAGATCGGCCAGTTGAGCGCAACGTTCAATCGCATGGTCAAGACGCTGCAGCAGCAAATGATATCGCTGCGCATTTCCGAAGACATGCAACAGCAATATCTCACCCTGGGGCGCGAGGAGCAGGCGCGCCTGATGGCCTTGCTCGCGGTGATGAACGTAGGCGTTCTGTTCGTCAGCCGGGAGAACAAGATCCTCTATGCCAATCCCACCTTCTTTCATATATGGCTGATCCCGCCCGAAACAAAGCTGGTCGGCAAGGACGTTGCAGCCATACCCGGCTATCTTGCCCATCTGCTGACCAACGACAAAGCGTACTCCCGCCATCTGCTGGAGATGCCTGATAAGACCGATCTTTACCTGGCGGACAAGCGGGTGGTGATCCAGTCATGTTATGTGGTGCGCGATGTGGACGCCCAGGTGGTGGGACATCTTTGGCTATACGAAGATGTCACGCACACGCGCCGTACGGCGGAACAGTTATTGCGTCTGGCTGAATGCGATGTGCTCACCGGTCTGTACAATCGCCACCGCTTTACCGGGGAGCTGGAACGTACGCTGGCGGAAGCCAGGCGAAATGGCACGAAGGTGGCTTTGCTGTCCTTCGAGCTCGACGACCTGAATCATATCAATGACACTTTCGGATATGCCGCCGGTGACAAGATCCTGGCAGGAGTGGCCGAGACAACGGGCAAGAGAGTCAGGCGCAACGAGGTGTTTTGCCGGTTGCGCGGCGATCAGTTCGTGATCCTCATCGCCAATGCATCGGAGCAAGGTGTTCAGGTGCTTGCGCATCGCATCGAACAGGCTATCGCACAATTGAAATTTGATTTGAACGGGCAAAAGGTCGGTGTCCTCGCGAATTTTGGCATGGCCCTGTTCCCGGACCATGGGAACAGCGAGAAAGAGCTAATCACCCATGCGGAAACGGCAATATCCCTGGCCAGGCAGGAGCGCAATAAAAGCTGAGTCAGCAGACGCGCTTTGATGACGTTGAATTCCGGGCCCTTGTAGGCTTCCCTGCTACCGGATCATAGGCGGCAAACGTCGCGTTTGCCTCGCCAGAGCCAGTTCAGTCCTTGCCAAACAGATCACGACTGTAGATCTTGTCAGCCACATCCCGGATGTCGTCAGTGATGCGGTTGGCAACGATGATGTCGGACTCTTTTTTGAATTGAGCCAAGTCGTTCACCACCCTGGAGTGGAAAAACTCCGCCTCCTTGAGCGCAGGTTCATAAACAATGACCTCGATACCCTTGGCCTTGATACGTTTCATGATGCCCTGGATGCTGGAAGAACGGAAGTTGTCAGACCCGCTCTTCATGACCAGGCGATGAATTCCGACTATCTTCGGGTTGCGCTTGACGATGCTTGTTGCAATAAAATCCTTGCGTGTGGTGTTTGACTCGACGATGGCGTGGATCAGATTTTGCGGGACATCCTGATAGTTGGCGAGCAGTTGTTTCGTGTCTTTTGGAAGGCAATAGCCGCCGTAACCAAATGAAGGGTTGTTGTAGTGATCTCCGATACGCGAGTCGAGGCTTACCCCCTGAATGATCTGTTTTGTATCAAGCCCGTGAGTGGCCGCATAGGTGTCGAGTTCGTTGAAGAAGGCCACGCGCATCGCAAGGTAGGTGTTGGCAAATAGCTTGACCGCCTCGGCCTCGGTCGAGTCGGTAAACAGGGTGGGGATGTCTTGCTTGATCGCGCCTTGCTTGAGCAGATTGGCAAAGGTCTCGGCGCGCTTCGAACGTTCGCCGACGACGATGCGCGAGGGATGCAGGTTGTCATACAGCGCACGGCCCTCGCGCAAGAACTCCGGCGAGAAGATCAGGTTGCTGCAATTGAACCTGGATCGGGCCTTGACGGTGTATCCGACGGGAATGGTGGATTTGATCACCATCACTGCCTGCGGGTTGATGCTCAAGACATCCTGAATGACGGATTCGATGGACTTGGTATTAAAGTAGTTGGTCTCCGGATCGTAGTCTGTCGGTGTGGCGATGATGACATAGTCCGCCCCGGTATAGGCTCCGTGTTTGTCCAGGGTTGCCTTAAGGTTGAGGATCCGGTGGCTCAGATAATCCTCGATCTCGGCATCTTCAATGGTCGACTGCTTGCGGTTAAGCATTTCGACCTTTTCCGGAACGATGTCGATTGCGACCACCTCATTGTGTTGGGCAAGCAGGACAGCGTTGGAAAGGCCCACGTAACCGGTACCGGCAATGGCAATTTTCATGGCAACTGACTTTCAAAAAATAGGCGTGCATTATGCCGCAGAATGAACCGGAGGTCAGCCGCCTTCCGTGTTTGCAAGGCGAGATTGATACAGCGCCAGGTCGCTCGCCGAATAGCAGCAGAAGATCACTTCGCGCAGGGAGGATGGAGAGCGAATGAATTCGCGTACCGCCGCAATCGCCACATCCGCGGCCAGATCAGGCGGATAACCAAAGATGCCGGTGCTGATGCAGGGGAAGGCGATGCTGGAAAGTTGCTGTGCGGCGGCGAGTGACAGGCTCTCGCGGTAGCAGGAGGCCAGCAGCTTTGCTTCGTTCTGCGTCCCACCATGCCACACCGGCCCCACAGTATGGATGACGAATTTCGCGGGCAGCCTGTAACCGCGCGTCAGCCGTGCCTGCCCGGTCGGACAGCCGCCCAGCGTGCGGCATTCCTGCAACAGTTCCGGCCCCGCCGCGCGATGGATCGCGCCATCCACGCCGCCCCCGCCCAGCAGCGATGAGTTCGCGGCGTTGACGATGGCATCAACTTTCAATTGCGTGATGTCGGCTTGGATTGCGCGTAGGGTGGTCATGGGGTGATGCGGAAACGTTTGAGTTTTCCTTACGCGATCAAGTTAGGTCGGTCTTTTCTCGATATCGTGAGCATCATAAATTTTCGCTTTCTCAGGTTGATCCCAGTGAGTATGCGAGAACGTAGGTACTTCTCTGTCAAATTCTTTTAGTAGTTCTCTTCTCATATCGGCCCATAAAACATAGATTTTGTTTCGTGTTTCTTTTCGTTCAACTGCTGTAAATTGTTTGTCGCAGTCGAGATCGCTAATCAGGCCAAATATGTCCTTTATAGGTTCGAACGGATAGAAGCCAATCTTATTGTCTTTTTCGCCGCGGTTCATGAAGACCCCTCGTGTTTCTTCTATTGCAGCACTAAGGCAGCAAAGAGTTTCGCTATATTGTTCGCGAGAGGGGCTTTCAATGTAAGTGTACTGGTTTGCCTTTAGGACGGCTTTGACTAACGTACTCCACAAGATTCTCAGTTGTTGCAAATAACTGGAACGCCGCTGCAGGCAGTATCCTAGCCATGCTGCAGGAATGGCGATAATAAAGGGAATCATATCTTTGTATGTGGAGTAGATTACTGAATTAGTTGTTGTGTCATATATTCGAATAAGCACTCCGGCGGCGACAGCTATCAGATAAACAATGCTTGCCATTGAGAACCAAAAAATTAATTGTCGTTTCGTCATGTTTTGTGGGCTAACTCAAGTTATGCGACAGTTTTATTGCATGCTCCGTTAAAAATTGTTGTGCAATTATTGGTACCAAGAACTCATCTTTGCATCACGTTATCACAAGTTCGCCGAGCGTATCGAACACCGTCTGCGCCAAGTCATGCGCGAGGCAATCCAGTTCGATATTGTCCGGCATCGAGCGCAGCCAGGTGAGCTGGCGTTTCGCCAGTTGCCGCGTGGCGACGATGCCGGTTTCCAACAGTTGTGTGTCATCGATTTCGCCCTCCATGAATTGCCATGCCTGACGGTAACCGACGCAGCGCATCGAGGTCATGTTCGGATGTAGCGGATATTTTTCGCGCAGAGTGCGCAGTTCATCCACCAAGCCGTGTTCGAGCATGGACTTGAAGCGCGTGGCGATGCGGGCGTGGAGTTGCGCACGGTCAGAGGGGACGAGGGCGATGGGGATGATGCGGTAGGGGAGCGAATTTGCTCCCCTCTCCCGCAAGCGGGAGAGGGGCTGGG
>DHIV01000046.1:7123-9110 GCA_002403995.1 Gallionella sp. UBA4737
CGCCCCTCTCCCTAACCCTCTCCCTAACCCTCTCCCGCTTGCGGGAGAGGGGACTGAACGGAGCAGTGTGGACATCGGTTGCCCTGTGATGCGGTAGATCTCCATCGCACGCTGGATGCGCTGCGTGTCGGTCGGCTTCAGGCGCGCGGCGGTTTCCGCATCCACTGTGGCGAGTTGTTTATGCAAATGTTCGATGCCGTGCTGCGCGATCTCGGCATCGAGCGCGGCGCGTACCGCAGGGTTGGATTGCGGCAAATCGCTGAGTCCTTCGCGGAGTGCCTTGAAGTACAGCATCGTGCCGCCGACCAGCAGTGGGATTTTTCCTCGCTGCGTGATGTCATGCATCAGGCGCAGCGCATCGTGGCGGAATGCGGCGGCGGAATAGGCTTCGGTGGGGGCGATGATGTCGATCAGGTGGTGCGGCGCGCGGGCGAGCGTGGCGGCGTCCGGCTTGGCGGTGCCGATGTCCATGTCGCGATACACCAGCGCCGAGTCCACGCTGATGAGCTCCACCGGCAGGCGCTGTGCCAGTTCCACCGCGATGCTGGTCTTGCCGCTGGCGGTGGGACCCATCAGAAAAATTGCCGGAGGCAAAATCTTCATCCCCAATAATTCCTCAGCGCAAAACTTCGTCATTCCCGCGCAAGCGGGAATCCAGCAAAGACGAATACTCCGCAAAGCGGACAAAACCGGAATATTGTCCCGCTGTGCGGGAAATTTTTTTATTATCTGGATTCCCGCTTGCGCGGGAATGACGAGTTTGGGATTTCATTGCCCGCGCATGAACATCTTGTCCAGCTCATTCAACGTCACTTGGAACCAGGTTGGGCGACCATGGTTGCATTGGCCGGAGCGTTCGGTCTGTTCCATCTCACGCAGCAGCGCGTTCATTTCAGTGATGCTCAGGATGCGGTTGGCGCGCACCGCGCCGTGGCAGGCGAGAGTGGAAAGCAGTTCGTCGCGCCGCTCGGTCATCGCGCGGCTCGCGCCGAATTCGCGCAGCTCGTCGATCACGTCATGCGCGGCGGCTTCCGCTTCGGATTGCTTGAGCATCACCGGCATGGCTCGCACCGCAAGGGTATTCGGCGAAAGCGGTGCGATGTCGAAGCCGAGTTTTCTGAGCGCATCCTGTTCGGCTTCCACCGTGGCCACTTCCAGAGCGTCGGCATAGAAACTCACCGGGATCAGCAGCGGTTGTGTGGCGATCTGTTCCGTATCCAGCGAGGTCTTGAGTTTCTCGTACACGATGCGCTCATGCGCGGCGTGCATGTCCACCACGATCAGGCCGTGCGCATTCTGTGCGAGGATGTAGACGCCGGAGAGTTGGGCGAGGGCGAAGCCGAGGGGGTGTTCGTCTTGCGTGGCGGGAAAAACAAACCCCCCTCGCTCCCCCCTTGTCAGGGGGGATGACGACTCCTCCCCTGACAAGGGGAGGCCGGGAGGGGTTTCGTTTCCTGTTTGCATTTCCCACAGGCGATAAGCGGCTTCCCGTTCTGCAACTCCCAATCGCATGGATTGTTGCGTCGGGATGAACGATGAGGGCCGTTGTTGTTCTGGTGTGCGGGTCTCCTGTCCGCTTGCCGGAACGGCGAGCGCCTGTTGCAGCGTGTGGAAAATGAATTGGTGTATCCCCTGGCTTTCGCGGAAGCGTACTTCGCTCTTCGCGGGATGCACGTTCACGTCCACCTGTTCCGGCGGCAGTTCGAGGAACAGCACGAAGGCCGGATGGCGCTGGTGATGCAGGATGTCCTGATAGGCCTGCCGCAGCGCGTGGCTGGCGACCTTGTCGCGCACGAAGCGGCCATTGACGAAGAAATATTGCGCATCGCGGCTGGCGCGCGAATAGGCGGGCAGAGCCGCCAAACCTTGCAGCGACAAATTCGCCGCATTGCGCGAGACCGGCACGGCGGCTTGCCCGAACTCGTCGCCAAGCAGTGCCGCGACGCGCCTCAGCGCGGATCCGTTCTCCTCCCCTGGTTCTCCCCCT
>DHIV01000138.1:0-4584 GCA_002403995.1 Gallionella sp. UBA4737
GCGCTGGACCGTGTCGCCGGAAAAAGCGCCGGATGCAGCCGAATATCTGGACATCGAATTTTCGCAAGGCGACATCGTGGCGCTGAACGGCAAGAAGATGAGCCCCGCGCAGGTGTTGACCAAGCTGAACGAATTGGGCGGCAAGCATGGCATCGGCCGTCTCGACCTGGTGGAGAACCGCTACGTCGGCATGAAGTCGCGCGGCTGCTATGAAACGCCGGGCGGAACGATCATGCTCAAGGCGCACCGCGCGATCGAATCGATCACGCTGGACCGCGAAGTGGCGCACCTCAAGGATGACCTGATGCCGCGCTACGCCTCGATGATCTACAACGGCTACTGGTGGTCGCCGGAACGCCGCGCGCTGCAAACGTTGATCGACCACACCCAGGGCTGCGTGAATGGCTGGGTGCGCGTCAAGCTGTACAAAGGCAATGTGATCGTGGTCGGGCGCGACTCCAAGACCGATTCGCTGTTCGACCCGACCATCGCCACCTTCGAGGACGACAAGGGCGCATACGATCAGAAGGATGCGGCGGGTTTCATCAAGCTGAACGCGTTGCGTCTGCGCATCGCGGCGAATCTGCACAAAAGGAAGTAATCCAGCAAGGAGAGATGGCGTGATCCACGAATTGAGCGGAGACATTTTATTCAGCGGTGCAAAAGCCATCGCGCAAAGTGTCGCGCCCAACGATGACTTTCTGCATGGCCTGGCCTTGCAACTGCGCGAGCGTATGCCCGCGATGTACAAGGACTTCCGCCACTACTGCCAGACCAAACATCCCAAGTCCGGCGGGGTGTGGTCATGGATGAGTGCCGATGGCCGTTACATCGTTAACCTGTTTGCGCGCGAGGCCGCTTACGGCGTCGGCAGCAAACCCGGACATGCCAAACTCAATCACGTGAATCACTCATTGCACGCGCTGCGCGATTTTGTGCAAAAGGAAAAAATGAGCAGCCTTGCGCTGCCGCGTCTGGCGTGCGGCATGACCGGCCTGGAGTGGGATGAAGTCAAGCCGCTGGTCGAGAAACAGCTCGGCGACCTCCGCATCCCTGTTTACGTTTATGTCACTTACCAAAAAGGCGTCAAAGCCAACGAACCACCAAAATAGCCAAACATCGGGAGAGGAAATAGCATGTCGCAGCAATTCGATAACGTCAGCGTGGTAAAAAAAGGCAATGTATTCTTCGACGGCAAATGCGTGTCTCATTCGGTGCTGTTTGCCGATGGCACGCGCAAGACTGTCGGCGTGATCCTGCCCAGCACACTGACCTTCAATGTCAGCACGCCCGAACTGATGGAGATCACCTCCGGTACCTGCCGCGTAAAGATCGGCGATGAGCCGGAGTTCAAGACCTATGCAGCGGGCAGCCAGTTTTCAGTCGCTGCCAACAGCCGCTTCGTGATTGAGACTAACGAGGTAGTCAACTACGTTTGCAGCTTTGGATGATTTTATTTTTTGTAGGTTGGGTTAGCGGTTTCATCGCGTAACCCAACGCGCGCAACGTTGGGTTACGCAAAAACGCTAACCCAACCTACACAATTTTTATATTGAACGGGAGCAGCCATGCCAACCTTCGACATCGTTTCAGAAGTAGACAAGACTGAAGTCAAGAACGCCATCGAGCAGACCAACAAGGAAGTCGGCACCCGCTTCGATTTCAAGGGTTCCGATGCCCGCGTGGAACAGGCCGAACTCAAGCTCACCGTCTGGGCCGACAACGAATTCCAGCTGAATCAGGTGCAGGACATCCTGAATGCCAAGCTGACCAAGCGCGGCGTGGACATCAAGTGCCTGGAGATCAGCGACAAGATCGAGAAGGTCAGCGGCAACAAGGTCAAGCGCGCCTGTGAAGTGAAAGTCGGCGTTGAGATAGAACTGGCGAAGAAGATCGTCAAGCACATCAAGGACAGCAAGATGAAGGTGCAAGCCAGCATCCAGGGCGACACCGTGCGCGTTACCGGCAAGAACCGCGACGACCTGCAGGATGCCATCGCCTTCGTCAAGAAAACAATCACAGACTTCCCGTTGCAGTACCAGAACTTCCGCGACTGAATCTCTCAGTCGGACTTATCGCCCTGCTGAATCCCAGCCAGCCATGAGCCAGGCCTGCAAACATCTGGACTACGGGCATTTGCTCTGTGCGAGCGTATTGCTGCTGTGCCTGAACGGCACAGTTCACGCGGCTGAAGCCCAGTCTCCCTCATACCCCGAAATCGTATTGGACGACGCTGAACACGTCCTCACCGCTCCGACTCGCTGGCAAAAACAGGATTGGCAGAATCTTGGGCTTGCTGCGACTGGCGTGATCGGCGTCGCCGCAATACTGGATCGCCCCATCCGCGACGAGATGCGCCGCCATGCGCCCAACAACAACCGCTTCCTGCATCATATTGAACGCTTCGGCGCGGAGTATTCCCTGGGCGTGCTCGGCGGTTTTTATCTGGCCGGCGCGATCGGGAATAACGACACGGCGGCCGCAGTTGCGCAAGACGGCCTGGCCGCCTGCATCATCGCCAGCGGCATCATCACGCCTGCCATCAAATTCATCACGGGTCGCGCTCGCCCGCGCGAAAATCTCGGTACCGCCAAATTCCACCCGTTCAGCCTGGGTTATTCATCGAACTCCTCGTTCCCTTCCGGGCACACCACCCAGGCTTTCGCCGTGGCCTCGGTCATCGCCAACCACTACGAAGAATCGTGGGTGGCTTATTCTTCTTATACGGTCGCCGGCCTGGTTGGCGCAGCGCGCAGTTACCACGACGCCCACTTCGCTTCGGACGTGCTGGCGGGTGCATTGATCGGCACGCTGGTCGGGAAAAGCGTGGTTGCACATAACAAACCGCTACACTCTGCCAAAGTGGTATTGCTGCCGGAAATCACTCCTGAATCGGTAGGTGTGCGCCTCACAAGCAATTTCTAGGACACGTCGTTAAAAAGAAATACAATCCCGGTATCGCGAAACTCGATCAGCATCCGGGACTCCAACAGGCGCTTGTCGATATATTCAATCTGGGGAAACGCATATGAAAAACGTTCTGGTTTTATTCGCCGATGGCAGTGAAGAACTGGAGGCCATCACGATCGTGAACATTTTGCGTCGCGCCGGCGTTTCTGTCACTTTGGCAGGGCTGGATGCGGGTGCGTTGCGTGGCAGCCGCGGCGTGATGCTGATGCCGGATAGCACGCTTGATGCCGTACTGCATGAAGACTTCGACATGATAGTCCTTCCCGGCGGCCAGCCCGGCACCAATCATCTGAAAGCCGATGCGCGCGTGCTGAAGCTGGCGCAACGAATGGCGCAACAAGACAAATATGTCGCAGCGATCTGCGCCGCGCCTTCGGTGCTTGCCGCCGCCGGGCTGCTCGACGGTAAACAGGCCACCAGTTTTCCCGGCGCGCTGACAGCGTTTCCAAAGGTAAAGCAACAGCATGCAGCCATCGTCGAAGATGGCAAGATCATCACCTCGCGCGGGCCTGGTACTGCGATGGATTTTGCGCTGACCTTGGTGGAACGGCTGGCCGGTCCCGCCAAACGTCAGGAAGTCGAAGCGGGTTTGCAGCGTTAAGGCGCGCCCTGCCCGGCAATTCCCGCGCCCCATTCCAAAAGTAACTGATTTGAATATGCAAATAGGTATGCATATGCGTTATTTCACGCCATCGTTAAAATGTACTTGACATACATCTATAGCGTAACTTAAAGTTCAACTGCGGCAAATTGCCGCAGGCGATAAGTTGTTAAATTTGACGTTGTTGGTTTGCTGGCTATTTTTTTGCGCTTAAAGATGTATTGTATATACATTTATCATGCATGGGAGATGTAAATGAAAGGCTTTGCTATAAAGATGCGAAAAATACCGCTTTTCTTCTTGATATTGATGCTGCCAACCTTGGCTTGGGCTGCGCAACGCGAATTCAACCTGACGATAGATGAAGTCTCTGTCGATGTGGCTCCGGGCTTTTCCAGCAAGGTATTCGCTTTCAACGGACAGGTGCCCGGGCCGCTGATCCATGTCATGGAAGGCGATGACGTTACTGTCCATGTAACCAATAATACGGCGCTCCCCCATACCATCCACTGGCACGGGGTCGACCAGACGGGAAGCTGGAAGAACGATGGCGTTCCCGGCGTCACCCAGGAAGCAATCCAGCCTGGTGAAATCTTCACTTACAAATTCAAGACAGACCGTCCGGGAACCCTCTGGTATCACTGCCATGTCAACGTTTGGGAGCATGTCGCTTTGCGCGGGATGTGGGGGCCGCTGATCGTCGATCCGAAAAACCCGAGCAAGCTGGAAAAGAAGGTAACCAAGGACGTCATCCTGATGCTGAGCAGCTGGGAATCTCCATACGCCAACACCTATGGGAAAGGGGGTTCGCCCCAGGACGTTTCCGACTATTTTTCGCTGAACGGAAAATCTTTTCCGATGACCCAGCCGATACGCGTAAAGAAAGGCGATGTCATCCGCCTCCGCTTTATTGGCGCGGGGGACGAGACGCACCAGATGCATCTGCACGGCCACGATATGCTGATCGTCGCCAAGGACGGTTATCCGCTTGCCCAGCCTTACTATGTAGACAC
>DHIV01000138.1:4739-10330 GCA_002403995.1 Gallionella sp. UBA4737
TATGACGGAATCCCGATGGAGCCATGGTATGTATGGAAGGACAAGGTTTACGACCCTAACTTCTTCTATAGCGAATCGATGAAACAGGGATACGGGCTTTTCAATAGTGCGCCGTTCATGGGCAAGCCCGTCGAGCGGGAAAGAAGGAGGAGATAAACATGCAGCGAAAATCATCAAGGAGGAAGATAAATATGCAGCGGATTATGTTTGCGGCTTTGCTCGGTATTTCCGGAGCGGCCCTGGCTGAAGGAGGAATGCTACAGAAGGAATGTTCATCCTGCCACAACATCACCGGGCCGGTGGCTCAGACGCTTAAAGAAGCTTTTGCCAAGCAAGGCCCCGACCTTTCCTATGCCGGCAACAAATACCGGGAGGAATGGATTGTTTCCTGGCTGCAAAAACCAGTGCGTATCCGTCCGGCCGGAATGTATTACGGCGACCATCTCAAGGCGGGAGTAAAAAGCGACGAGATTGATACTGCCACGCTCAAAGACCATGCCGCACTCTCCAAGGCAGACGCGACCAAGGTTGCACACGAACTGATGGAGCTGAAACCGCACAATGACCTGATCGCCAAGGAAAAGATCGAACCCGGCTCTATCATCAAGCAGATGGGCGAGATGAATTTCGACAAATTCTGGGGCTGTATGGCTTGTCATCTGATCGAACCGGAATATGGCGGCCTCTCCGGACCCGAGATGTATACCGCGGCCAAACGTCTGCAACCGCAATTCATCGCGAGTTTCATCCGCAATCCGCAAGCATGGGAGCCCAAGACCTGGATGCCGAACAAGCAGGTGTCGGAAGGCAGCATCCAGAAATTTGTTCAATATCTTGACCTGCTGAGCAAGGAGTCCGCAAATGCCAAATAAATTCATATTCCCGTTCGCAATTATTCTGGCGTTTCTTTCCATACAGGCGCAGGCCCATGAGGCCGCCGCCGACAACTACAAAGCTTACTGCGTGCAATGCCACGGCATGGAAGGCAACGGTAAAGGCGTGAACATTCGCGATATGTCGGTCACGCCCCGCGACCACACCGACGCGAAAGCGATGTCCGGGCGTTCGGATGACATGCTGTTCAAGGCCATCAAGGAAGGCGGGGCTTCCATCAGCAAATCCGTCCTGATGCCGCCTTGGGGGTCAACACTCAGCGATGAAGAAATCAAGGAGATGGTTCAGCACCTGCGCATGTTGTGCAAGTGCCAATTCGGAACCTGAAGGCAGTAGTAAGAGGCAGCACAGCGGAGTAGTAGTAGTTCATAATTATCAATTATTAGAGAGGGAATTAAAATGTATACATTCAAGAAAGCAACGCTTGCCGTCATAGCAGTGGTTGCGCTCTTTTCGGCACAGCAGGTATTTGCGAAAACCGTCAAGGTCACCATGACGGCCATGGAAGTTGATCTTCAGGTCAATGGTGCTCTGGTCGGCGGCACAGACACTATGGCAGCTTGGACTTTCGACGGCTCCATTCCCGGCAAGCCGGTTCGCGTGAACGAAGGCGACACCGTCGATTTCACACTGATCAACCCGGCCACAAACAAGAATTCGCACGCGATGGATTTCCATGCTGCACAAGTCAGCGTGCTGGATGAATTCGCACCGGTCAAGCCCGGTGAAAGCAAGCATTTCATATTTGAAGCCAAGGTTCCGGGCGTATTCATGTACCACTGCGGCGCGAGTCCGATGATTCAGCACATCGCGCGCGGCATGTATGGCATTATCATCGTCAATCCTAAAGGCGGTTACAGCAAGGCTTATCCCAAGCCTGACCGTGAATATGTGCTGATCCAGCAGCAATACTTCCCGGACGTGGAGAACTACGGCGCAATGCTGGGTGACGCCAATGCCTGGAAAGGTTCGCTGATCAACGGCAAGGTGCTGCATTACGATCCAGTGCATGACCCCAAGGGCGACCATGACGTGCTGGAAGCCAAACCGGGTGAACGCGTACGCATCTATTTCGTGAACGCCAACGTCAACTTGCCAGTCGCGCTGCATCCTATCGCCAGCATCTGGGATCGCGTGTACATCAGCGGCAACCCGAAGAACCAGTTGGTCGGCATCCAGACCTACAATGTAGCCGTGGCTGAAGCCGACACCTTTGACCTCGTGACGCCGAAAGACAAGGAAGTAGCCGGTATCGCGATCGTTGACCATTCCATGAACGCGGCCCTGCGCGGCGCGATCACGGTTTTGGTGAGCAAAAAAGACGCAGACCCGAAAAAGGGTAAGGGCGAGATGCTCATCCTGAAGTAAAGTTGCATCTGCTTGGGAAGGGGGAGGCGCAGGCCTCCCCTTTTTTTAGCTAGACTGAAACACAAAACATAAGGCATATGGCGACGAACATGACGAAAATGAGAGCAACTGGCATCGTGCTGTTGGGCGTCATCATTCTGGCCTCCTATTTCATCTATCCGCATATCTCTATTTCATGGCTTGATGCCAACACTGCATCGCCTAAGGTTGCCGCATTATCTGAAACCCCAAAAGCCAAAACAAACGCGGCTTCCTTGCCCAGCATCAACCCCGCCGGACAGGAAAAAGTCTGGGTCTGCCCGATGCACCCGGAAATCATGCAAGACCATCCGGGAACCTGCCCGATTTGCGGCATGGATCTGGTCGAATCCAAAAGTCACACTGCCCACGACCACAGCATCCATATCGATAGCGAGACCATCCAGAAACTGGGCGTGCGTCTGGCGCGCGTAAAGCGATCCACCATAGCCGATGAAGTCCGTACTTATGGCAATGTGACAGCAGACGAGCGCACGCTGTACAACATCCACAGTTTTTTCGAGGGCGTGATAAGAAAATCGTACATTCATTCCGTCGGGCAGAAAATACGCAAGGGGCAAGTGATCTACGAGATCTATTCCCCCGAACTGATCATGCAGCAAAAGGACTACCTGAAGTACGTCAGCCGCCGCAACCAGATCCTGCAAACCATAGCGGGAGACTCGCTGATCCATGAGAACGAATACGTGATGGAATTGCTGGAAGAGCTGTCGCGCGAGCGCATCAAGTTTCTGTACGAAGATATCGGCATCGAGACCGTGCAGCAAATTGAAGATCACAAGCGCGTAATCGAGGTCGTCCCGATACTGGCGGCGGAGTCTGGCGTGGTGACGCAGATCAGTGCGCGCGAGGGCGACGATGTCATGCCCGCCGCCACACTGTTCACGCTGGCGAACGTCTCCAGGGTATGGGTCACAGCCACGCTGTATCCGGATCAGTCCGAGCAGGTGAAGAACGGCGATGAAGCGACTATCATCAGCCCGGATGGAAATGCGATTAAAGCCCATCTCGACTTCCTGAATCCCGTCGCCGACAACAACAAGGTCAGCGCCAGGATGGAGATCGACAACTCGCAACTGCATTTGCGTCCCGGCAGTTTTGTCGATGTGACCATCCATGCCCACCCCCATGAGGCGCTGGTCGTGCCCAGTTCGGCGGTGTTGCGTACCGGAGAAGGCAATGTGGTGATGCTGCACAGGGGAGAAGGACACTTCATTCCGGTTTACGTCGAGACAGGAATCGAGAACGGCGATTTGATCGAGATCACCGACGGCATCCAGCCGGGCGCAGAAGTGGCAGTCAACGGCCAGTTCCTGCTCGATTCGGCCGCTTCGATGAATGCCGCCATTGAACGCATGCAAGAAACGCATACGCATTAACCATGACAAGTAATTTAGCCACGAAATAACACCGATGTTCACGGATAAACAGCTAATCGTTACAGCAAATAGCCTCCCCTTGGGAGAACGAATGGACACTTTTTCAATCGCTGTTTTTATCCGTGCCTATCCGTGTCCATCCGTGACTAATTACCACTCTCGCCTATGATCAATCGGGTCATCGACTGGTCATTGCGCAACCGGCTGCTGGTGCTGCTCTTCTCGCTGATGCTGGCGCTGGCTGGCATCTATGCAATGCGCGACATGACGCTGGATGCGATCCCCGATCTCTCCGATGCGCAGGTGATCGTCAAGACTTCCTGGCCCGGACAATCGCCGGACATCGTCGAAGACCAGGTCACTTACCCGCTCACCTCCGCATTCCTTTCGGTTCCCGGCTCGACCGCGGTGCGCGGCTTTTCGATGTATGGAGAATCCTACGTTTACATCATCTTCAAGGACGGCACCGACCCCTACTGGGCGCGCTCGCGCGTGCTGGAATATCTGAGCCAGATCGCTTCCCGCTTGCCGCAGGGTGTGACGCCAGCGCTTGGGCCGGATGCCTCCGGGGTCGGCTGGGTCTTCGAATATGCGCTGGTTGATCGCAATTATCGTTATGACCAGGACCAGTTGCGCGCCGTGCAGGATTATTACCTCAAGTACGAACTGCAAAGCCTGCCCGGTGTCGCGGAAGTGGCCAGCGTCGGCGGCATCGTGCGGCAGTTCCAGATCGAGATCGACCCCAACCGTCTTGCCGCTTATCACATCACCGCAGAACAGGTGGCGAAGGCGGTGCGCGACAGCAACTCTGCCGGCGGCGGGGCGGTGATGGAAATGGGGCGCTCCGAATTCATGCTGCGCGAAAAAGGTTATCTCAAGTCGCTGGCCGATTTTGGCAAGATTCCCGTTTCGCTCGATAGCAATCGTATCCCTGTCCTGCTGCGCGATGTCGCGCACATCGGCATCGGCGGCGAGGCCAGGAGAGGCGTGACCGACCTCGACGGCGAGGGCGAAGCGCCGGGCGGCATCGTGGTGATGCGCTATGGTTCCAACGCGCTGGATACCGTGCAGGCGGTCAAGCAACGCCTCGCGGAGATCAAGTCCGGCTTGCCCGACGGCGTCGAAGTCGTCGTGACCTACGACCGCTCCGGCCTGATCCGCGATGCGGTCGACACACTGGACCGCAAGCTGATCGAAGAATCGCTGGTGGTCGCGCTGGTGTGTATCATTTTCCTGTTGCACTTGCGCTCCTCGCTGGTCGCGATCATGACCCTGCCGATCGGCATCCTGGCGGCTTTCGTCGTGATGCGTTTGCAGGGCGTGACCGCCAACATCATGTCGCTGGGCGGGATCGCGATCGCGATCGGCGCGATGATAGACGCGGCGATCGTGATGATAGAGAACATGCACAAGCATCTGGAACGTGGCGGCGAAAAAGCGAATCACTGGCAAGCCGCCCGGGCCAGCGCTCACGAAGTCGGACCCGCGCTATTCTTCTCGCTGCTGATCATCACGGTGTCTTTCCTGCCGGTGTTCGCGCTGACCGGCCAGGAAGGCAAACTTTTCTCGCCGCTCGCTTACACCAAGACTTACGCGATGGCTGCCGCTGCGTTGCTGGCCGTGACGCTGACCCCGGTCCTGATGGGCTATTTCGTCAGGGGAAAGATCAGGCCGGAAAGATCCAATCCGCTTAACCGGTTGTTGCAAGCGGTGTACCTGCCGCTGTTGAATCGCGCCTTCAAACACCGGAAGGAAACGATCTTTCTGGCGCTGCTGTTATTGCTGAGCGCGCTGTGGCCCGCCAGCAAGATTGGCAGCGAGTTCATGCCGCCATTGTACGAAGGCGACCTGCTTTACATGCCGACCACGCTGCCGGGGATTTCGCTGGACGAAGCGGCCAACATCCTGCAG
>DHIV01000003.1:0-3954 GCA_002403995.1 Gallionella sp. UBA4737
GTCATACATTTCCTGATGATGCCGCGCGCCGAGCACGGCTCTCTCCAGATGCTTGATGTGGCGCAGGATTTCATAGCTGCGCTCCGGATGCACCTTGATGAAGTTGTACTCATCCGGGGTCAGCCGGCTGGGCTTGCATAACACGGCATCCGGGATGCCGATCTTGCCGACATCATGCAGCAATGAACCCCAGTGCAAATCGTCCAATTCGTCTGCTGGCAATCCCATCGCCCTGCCGATCTCCATCGATAAGAAATGGACGCGCTCGCTGTGGCCTCGGGTGTAGGGGTCCTTGGCCTCGACGGCCTCGATCAGCGACATGGCCAATTGTTGATTGAATTCACCCATGCTTTGCAGTAGCTGGTAGGTGTTGCTCAGGTTGGATAACTGGTTGGCCAGCACCTCAGCCAGCTTGCGGTCACCGTTGGAAAAATCAGGCTTGTGCGCGTGGTTGAGCAAGACGATCATGGAATCGACTTTTCCATCGCTACGGATTGGGCAGGCGAGAACCTTATAAGGCATGTCCGTGAATATATAAGCGCGACGTGGATCATCTGCGGCATTGAGGATGACCGTTTCGCCGGAGGACTGTATAAATCGAAACAGGTCGCCGCGCATCTCGACCAGCACCAGGTCGAGGTTTGAGATTTCCTTGCTCAGCGAAGTTGAATATTGGCAGATTTCTGTGGATGGCTTCACAAAGGCAACAACATCGACATTCAGTTGTTCGGCGGTTGATTGCAGCAGGCTCTGAAACACTTTGTCATTCTGTTCCTTTTGTCCCTGAAAACGTTGCCCTATGGCATAAACCAGGTGCAATTCCTCATAGCGTTCACCGAGTTCCTCGGTCATCATCTCGAGGTCGTCTTTATATCTGTATTCGTCAGATATGCCTGCGGCCAGATCATCCATCGTTTCGGCCAGTTGGTCGATGTGCACTGGCGCGTCTTGCTCGCCGAAATGATCGACCATCACTGCCAACCAACCCAGTTGGCCGCCTTTGGCGATGCCAAGAGTCTGATAGAGGGCAGTCTTGTTGGCATCCAAATCGTGGCGGTGTGGCCCCGCAGCATCCGTGCCTGCAGCTGCGATAGCCAGGCCTAGTTCGATTGCCTGCGGGGTGTCTTTGCTCCAGAGCGGGGTGCCGGCGTTGTCGAACACCATGAATGCAGCTTCTGCGCCAACTGCACGATTAAGCCAGCGCTGGTATCTGGAGAAGTCGATTTGCTGGAAGGTATCATCAGACATGGCTTGCACCCCCGTCTGTCTCAGCGGTCCCAAAATGTTTATCGAGTGCACGAGTCATCGCGCGCATGCTCAACGGTTTTTCCAGAAATTCGAGATTGTTTATTTTCTGTGTCCATTCGCGGTGCTCGCGGTCGGTCATCGATGTCATGACGAAAATTGGAAAGGTGCGCTGCGGCAACTGCTCTTCGAGGGCAAGGCACAGTTGCTTGCCGGACATGAGGGGCATCTGAATATCGGTCATCAGGGCGTCAGGCGCACTTTTCAGGATGTCGTCCAGCGCCGCCCGGCCATTCTGGGCAGTATCCACGGCATAGCCGACCCGCTCGAGGTAAAGCTTGAGCACGCGCGTTATGTGCGGCTCATCATCGACAATCAGGATGCGTTTCATCAGTCTTGTGACTCCTCTAATTGAACGGGCTGTGCCTTGAAAGTAATAATGAATTCCGACCCCTTGCCCGGTTCACTGTTAACCGTGATAGTGCCGTGATGGAGCGAGACGATTTGCTTAGCCAGATACAAGCCAAGCCCGTGGCCGCTGCGCGAGGCTGTCTCACTGTTGTTGGCCCGGTAGTACTTGAGAAAGACTTTTTCACAATCTTCAGGCGAAATGCCTATGCCCTGATCGCGCACGCTGATCTGCATCTGGTCATTATCCAGATTCTGTGCGCTCACCGTGACCTTGCCACCCGGGTTGCTGTACTTGATGGCATTGCTGAGCAGGTTGTCGATGGCGATGCGGAACAGGTCCTTGTCCAGCCGGACAGACCCGAGGTCTGGCGGGATCTTGAGTTCGAGCTCGACACCTTTGCCAAGCGCGTTGTTGCTCATGCTGTCAAAGGCATCCTGCATAAGATCGTGCAGCTTGACTCGCTTGCGGACCAGCTGCAAGGTGCCGGAGTCCATTTTTGAAATGTTGAGCAGGTTGTTGATCAGCCCGGTCATGCGCTCGACTTCGTCACGGATGACATTTACTGTGTTCACTTGCTCGGCTTCTGTCAGGGACGCATGGTCAAGCAGCAGTTCACTATAGGTTGCAAGGGTATTGAGCGGTGTTTTGAGCTCATGGGAAACGCGGGAGACAAATTCCGCGCCTGCCTGTTTGGCAAGATATTCCTTGCTGATGTCCCGGAAGATGATCAGCATCCCGAACAGGGTGGTTTGATCCCGCGGAGAAAAGAGCGGGTACGCCGCAACGGAGATCCGCTGATCCGGATTCCCCTCGGATACGTATTCAATGTTCGCTGAACGCTTTGACGAAGGACTGTTTCTGAAACGCAACAAAAATGCGAGAACTTCCTTGTTTTTACACCATTCCTGCGGCTGCCTGCCAATGATTTCTGCACGGCTTACACCCAGTATCGGCTCCAGCTTTGCGTTGGCAAAGGTGGGAATGCATGCATCATCAATCACCAATACGGCATCCGGAATCGAGTTGAGTGCCGACTCGGCCTTCTCCTGTTTGTAGGTGATCAGATGAACCCCGGTTCGCGATGACAACGACTCCGTATTCAATTCATGTGCTCTGGACTGGACCAGTTGAATAAACTGGTCGAAACGCTGAATAAAGTCACCTAAATCCTGATCACGTGCTGGTGTTATAACCTGGACGCCATAGGAGAGAGATGCTTGCTCCAATTTTTTGCTCAGCTGGCTAAGCGGCTTGATCTCGCGGCGAAGCAGGAAGTAAGAAAGCGTGGTTAACAGAAAGATGGGCAGTGCCATCAGGCCCAAACTGGAAATCTGGCTACTCATTACGGTTGCTTGCTGGTTGTAATAGCCTGCCCGAATGAATCCGGCCAGTTGACCGTCTTTCATGACGGGTGCAAAAAACTCCCTGATCTGGCGGCCATCCCCTGGCGATATGACATTGTGCTCGCCAAACCAGGAATAAGGTTCGGCCGGCATGGTCGCAGCCGGAGTGATGCTGCCAGCCGAGGTGATTTCATACAGTTTTTCTCCGGCCAGATTGACGACTATGGCGTAGGCGAAATTCTCATCGCCCTGAACATTGACCAAGCCACGCATCAGGCTGCTCTGGCCGGTTTCCGGTACCAGCTGTGAATATTCAGCGCTGGACAAGGTACGGGTGAGCGCCACACCATGCACACGCGTTTTTTCTTCGTGCAGCCTGGTCAGGTTTTTGTACAGCAACACGCTTACGATCGCGATCACGACCAGCGAGGCCGCAATCATCAGTAATCCCTGTCGATCATTCTTCAATAGAACACCCATCGTTTAAGGTTATTTTCGTTCCTAAAGCAATTATGCCTGAATTGCGCGGTTCCATCTTGCTCTTCTCATGCGCTTGCTCCTCTGTTTGCCGCGATCTTCACGGCTTGGGTTGAGCAAGGCTACCACTTAACAAACTATCCGAATTTACGAAGCCACCTATCGCCACAACCCATCGGAACCACCACCAAAAACGTCAACCCGATGAGTATCAGCAGCGTCAACGGCCAAGCCAACACCGCCAGTCCGATAATATCTTTCATGCAGATTCCCTTCAACCACGTTCAAATACTAGCCTTGTTCGTTACATCACCCGCCCCGCCGCCAGATGCAACTGCCTGTTGCAGCGCCGCGCCAGCGCTTCGTCGTGGGTGACAAGTATCAGCGTAGTGCCTTGCGCGCGGTTCAGTTCCAGCATCAGTTCGATGATCTGGCTGCCGGTGGCGGCGTCGAGGTTGCCGGTGGGTTCGTCGGCGA
>DHIV01000003.1:4139-6349 GCA_002403995.1 Gallionella sp. UBA4737
ACGCGCTGCTGCTCGCCGCCGGAAAGGTGTTTGGGCAGGTGATCCATGCGCTGCGTCAAGCCCACGCGCCGCAAGGCTTCCGTGGCGCGCTCGCGTGCATCGGGCGCGGCGTGCAGTTCCAGCGGCAGCATGACGTTTTCCAGCGCGGTCAGCGCGGGCAGCAACTGGAAGGACTGGAACACGAAGCCCGCTAGGCGTCCGCGCAGGCGCGCGCGGCCATCTTCGTCGAAGGAGAAAATATCCGTCCCGGCTAGGTGCACCGTGCCGCTGCTGGGCACATCCAACCCGGCCAGCAGGCCGAGCAGCGTGGACTTGCCTGAGCCGGACGCGCCGAGGATGGCAAGGCTGTCGCCCGCCTCCACGCTGAAATTGACTTCGTGCAAAATAATCAACGGTTGCGCATCGCCTTCCAACGAGGGGCTTTCTACTTGCTTACTGAGATTAGTTGCCTGCACAATCGCTACCATGAAAAATCTTCCTTTGATTGCCAACCTTAATTCAGCTATTAGAGCCCTTATCTCCTTCGATACGCCCGCTACGCGAACTACTCAGGGCGAACGGTTTCTTAACTTAGCCCCTACTCCGTTCGTGCTGAGTGCCTTGCGCAGCAAGGTGTATCGAAGCATGAGCGGAGTGGCGACCTCCGCAATAAAAATTATCTTGTTGTCCGCCGCACTGGGGCTGCCGCTTAATGCTTATGCCGCAAAAAACATCCTGGTATTTGGCGACAGTCTATCAGCCGGATATGGCATCGCCATAGAAAAAAGTTGGGTCAATTTGTTGCAGCAGGAATTGCAACGCACCCAGTCCGGGTTCAGCGTCGTGAACGCCAGCATCAGCGGCGAGACCACCACCGGCGGCAGGCAGCGCATCGCCAAGACATTGAAACAACATCGCCCGGCTATCGTGATCGTGGAACTCGGCGCGAACGACGGGCTGCGCGGCGCCCCGGTCAAGGACATCGAAACCAACCTAAGCTATATCATCGAACGGTCGCAGCGTTCCGGCGCAAAAGTGCTGCTGCTCGGCATGAAGCTGCCGCCGAATTACGGCGGACCATACACCACGCAATTTGACAATGTGTATCCGCGCGTCGCGCGCAAGCACGGCATCCTGCTGCTGCCCTTCCTGCTGGAAGGCGTTGCCGCGGATCAATTCCAGGCCGACAACCTGCATTCGGTTGAGGGCGCGCAACAGCACATCATGCTGAATGTGATGCAGGAACTAAAGCACCTGTTACATTAACCTATATGCCAAATCGTTTATCACTGGAAACCAGCCCCTATCTGCAGCAGCATGCAGACAACCCGGTGGACTGGCATGCGTGGAACCCGGACACACTGCGTCTCGCCCGCGAACAGGACAAACCCATCCTGCTCTCTATAGGTTATTCCGCCTGCCACTGGTGCCATGTGATGGCGCACGAATCGTTTGAAGATATAAACGTAGCCGCAGTGATGAACCAGCATTTCATCAACATCAAGGTGGATCGCGAAGAACGCCCCGACCTCGACCAGATCTACCAGACCGCGCATCACCTGCTCACGCAGCGCAACGGCGGCTGGCCGTTGACGATGTTCCTGAGCCCGGACGGCACGCCATTCTTCGGCGGGACTTATTTTCCCAAACAGGTACGCTACAACCTGCCTGCCTTTCCCGATCTGTTGAAACGCGTGGCACAGGTATATGCGGAGAACCGCGCAGAACTTGCCGAACAAAGCCAACACCTGATCGCCGCACTGGCCCAGACCGTGCCCAAATCGAACCATGCAGTGGTCTCGCTGAATGACGCGCCGCTCGCATTGGCGGTGAAGCAAAACGTCGAACACTTCGACAGCGTGCATGGCGGACTGGGCGGCGCGCCAAAATTCCTGCATCCCGCTGAGCTCGATCTGCTGCTGCGCCGCAGCCATGCGACCGGCGACCAGCAGGCGCGGCACGTCGTGCATTTCACGCTGCAACAGATGGTGCACGGCGGACTGTATGACCAGCTCGGCGGCGGCTTCTGCCGCTACAGCGTGGACGAGCGCTGGGACATCCCGCACTTCGAGAAGATGCTGTACGACAACGGCCTGCTGCTAGCCCTGTATTGCGACGCGTGGCAGCACAGCGGCGACCCGCTGTTTGCCCAGGTCGTCGGGCAGACCGCCGCCTGGGTGCTGCGCGAGATGCAGTCCCCGGAAGGCGGCTACTACTCCTCGCTGGATGCC
>DHIV01000003.1:6503-37364 GCA_002403995.1 Gallionella sp. UBA4737
GGCTACTACTCCTCGCTGGATGCCGACTCGGAACATGAAGAAGGAAAGTTCTATGTGTGGCAGCGTGACGAGATCCTCGAGTTGTTGAACGACGCCGAATATGCGCTGATCGAACCCTATTACAGCCTGGACCGTCCCGCCAATTTCGAGAACCATGCATGGAATCTGCGCGTCAGCGCGCCGCTAAAGGAGATCGCGCGACAGCTTGATCTCCCGGAAAAGCAAGCCGCCGAACTGCTGCAAAGCGCTCAGCAAAAATTATTTGCGGCCCGCGCGCAACGTGTCCGCCCGGGGCGCGATGAAAAGATCCTCGGCGCATGGAACGGTTTGATGATCACTGGCATGGCGCGCGCCGCGCGAGTGTTCGATCGTCGCGACTGGCTGCATTCTGCACAGCAGGCGATGGATTTCGTGCGCAACACCCTGTGGCAAGACGGAAAATTATTGGCGACGTATAAAGATGGCAAGGCCCACCTGAACGCCTACCTGGACGACCATGCATTCCTGCTGAATGCGCTGCTGGAACTGCTGCAAGCCGAATTCCGCAGCGCAGACCTGGCCTTCGCGGTGGAACTCGGCGATGCGTTGCTGGCGCGCTTCGAAGACAAACAGGATGGCGGATTCTTCTTCACCAGCCATGATCACGAAGTATTGATACAGCGCAACAAGATCGGGCCGGACAATGCCACCCCCTCGGGCAACGGCATCGCCGCGCAGGCATTGTTGCGCCTGTCCTCACTGGCCGGGGAAACAAAATATGCGGAAGCCGCCGAACGCTGCCTTAAACTGTTCTTCCCGGCACTGCAACAGGCCGCCGCTTATCACAGCAGCCTGTGCACCGCACTTGCGGAATATTTGCAGCCTGCCTCTGTGCTGGTGTTGCGCGGAACAGCCAGCGAAGCCAGCGCTTGGCAGAACGCGTTGCGGTCACGCTACCTGCCCAATGTGATGACGATCGCGCTGGCCGATGACGTCGCAGACTTACCCGACGCACTGGCCAAGCCCATCGGCGGGCAAACCATTGCATGGCTATGCCATGGCACGCAATGCCTGCCGCCGATCACTGACCTTGACGAGTTGCTTGAACAGTTAAACTGACGGCCAGAATTACAAGACAGGCTTCCGCTCCGGCAGAGTCAGCGCGAAAACTCCCAGCGCAACGGCGAACCACAGTGTCGCCAGCCGGATCAGCACGGTCGCCGCTACAGCCTGCGGTTGCGCGACATGGTTCAATATCAGCAACGTGACCATGGTCGCTTCCGTCCCGCCCAAGCCGCCGGGAAGAAAACTGAGCGCGCCAACCAGTATCGAAAATGCATAAATGAACAGCGCGGTCGGCAGCGACAGATCACTGCCCAGCACATGCATGATGTAATAGAAAGCCACTCCCTCCGAACCCCACGCGACCAGCCCGAGCGCGATGCCATACAGCAGCATGGGCAGGCGAAAGCAGCGCCCGGAATGCAGCACGATCTCGATGCCGTGACCGACCAGCTTGCCCAGCCGTGAAGGCAACCTGTTTTGCGCAAACGATTCGAACGCCTGCAGCCATTGGGTTTGCTGCAGGACGACCAGCCCGGTCACGATCAACGCGGCCAGGACCACGACCAGCGGCTTGGCCGGCGGATACATCCACAGACCGATAGTAACCAGCAACAGCATGCTGATCAGATTGGAGAACTGCTCGGAAAAAAACGCCGCCAGACTCTCAGTATAAGAAATGCCATGATGCTTGAGGAACAGGCTGCGTATGCTTTCGCCCACCTTGCCGGGCAGGATGGTCATGCCGAATCCGGCGATGTAGATGCGCAGGCTTTCCGGCGTATGGACGCGATGACCCAGCAGCGCGAGGAATTTCTGCCAGCGCACGAAGCGCAGTCCGTAATTGACCAGCGACAGCGCGAGCGCAATGGCGGTGCCGGTGAAGCCCACACGGACGATGGCCGCCACCACTTCATGCCAGCCGCCCCATATGGAAAAAACCAGATAGCCGGCTGCACTGATCGATATGATCAGCAACAGCGCGCGGAAGCGCCAGCCGGACAGGACAGTGTGCGTCATGCGATCAGATGTAGGGCGGGCTTTGCCCGCCGAAGAGAATTGTCGGGCAGCACCCGCAAGGGGTACGCCGCAGTTGTACCAAAGGCAGGCAATCCACTATGCAGCAAGCTGCGTGTGGAATTGACACTAAGGGGCTGAAGCCCCAACAACACACGCAGAGCCCGACCTGCATCCGTGCTTATCCGTGTCACTCCATGGCTGAATACAGTTGGTAAATTCATGCGATCAACAGCATGGTCGTTATCAGCCACGCGCCGACCACGATCAGCAGATGAGGGTCGCGCACCAGGTCATGCGACGGGTCTCCGCCGCGGCTCTGGTGATGCAGCAGGTAGATGTAACGGAACACGCCGTACATCACGAACGGCACGGTGTAGATCAGGTTGGCCGTGCCGTGGATGCGTATCGTGTCGGCGTTCATCGTGTACAGGCTGTAGCTCATGATCAGCCCTGCGGCGGTTATGCCTATCATCTTGTCCAGCAGCACCGGGCTGTAATGCTCCAGCACTTTGCGATGTGCGGTCTTGTCCTCGGTCAGCGCGATGATCTCCGCGCGGCGTTTGGTGAAACCGAGGAATAGCGTCACCATCAGGCCGCACAGCAGCAGCCACTGCGATGGCGGAATGCCGACCCCCAGCGTGCCGGCGAGTATGCGCAGCATGAAACCGGTCGCGATGATGAACACGTCCAGGATCACCACGTGCTTGAACCGCAGCGAATACGCGACGTTCATCAGCGCATAGGCAACCAGTATCGCCAGCACTGCCGGCGCGGCAAAATAGGCCAGGCTCAAACCCAGCGTGCCGAGCACTGTCGCAAGCATGACGGCGGCGGAAACAGATACCTGTCCGGAGGCCAAGGGCCGTCTTGATTTCTTGGGATGCTGCTTGTCCTGCTCCAGATCGACGATGTCATTGATGGTATAGATCGCGCTGGATACCAAACAAAACGCGATGAAGACAACGATAACTTGTGCAACCAGGTGCGGGTCGTGCCAGGCATGGCCGAACAGCAGGCCGGTGAACACGAAAGCGTTCTTGACCCACTGGTAGGGGCGCATCAGGCGCAACAATTCAACCAAATTTTTCATTTTTTAGCGGGCGATTAAATACAGGACAAGGCAAACAATAGCTCAGCCGGCTTCATTGCGCTATGCCTTCCGCGGGTGCGCGGTTGCGGCAATCGGCTGCCGCGCGCGCGGCCTCCTCGAGTCGGCCGGTGCGCTTGTACACCTCCGAGAGCGAGCAATATGCGCGAAAGTCAGGCGGTGACTGCTCCAGCGCGGCGCGCAGCGGAGCTTCCGCTGCAGCAACATCCCCTGCGCCTATCAGCGCAAGACCGAGATTCTTGAAGGCTGTCCCGCGCGCGGATTCGGGAAGACGTTGCGAGTCGGTCGCGGCGCGCCAATGTACGATCGCCTCTTTATATTTATGCACCTTCAGCAGCCATAGCCCGGCGTTGTAATGTACCGGAGCCGCATCCGGAAATTGCCTGGCCAGATATTCCCATTCATCTATCAGCGTAAATCCTATCGTCGACCAGAAATTCCTCATCGCCGAATTCCACTTTATCTGCGCGGGCGGATTGATGTCCTGTTCCAATTTCCAGAGTTGCGTCATTGCCTCCTGGGGATTGCCGGTAGAGGCGGTGATGACCTTCACGGCATAATCAACGTTGATCAGCTTGATCATCATATCCCGGGAAACTTGGTCAGATATGGTGTTGGCCGTTTCGATCGCGTCGCTGCGCAGCCCCCGCTTCAACTGCACATAGATTATTTTATGTTCAGCGGGCAAATAGTATCCGGGAAAGGCGCTGATATCTGCGTCTATCAGCGCTTCCAGACTGCGCCAGTCACGCGGCCGCTCCAATGTCTGGAAACTCCACGGCAACGCCAATACGAGCAATAACGCCGTGCGCGGCGCAGGTTTTAGACGCCAGGCCAGCGCAACGATCAACAGCCCGACCGGCCACACCGCGAGAGCCAGCCAGCGGTCTGAAACCAGCGAAGGCGGCTGATAGGGAATCAGTTGGATACTGGGCAAGCAAAGCAGCAAAAATGCGACTATCGCAAATCCCTCCAGCGATTGCCGTTTGCGCAGCATCACTGCCGCACTGACCGCAGCCGCTGCCAATACCGCCACTCCAAGAGCGGCCATGACAGACAGGTACGGATCCTCCAATACCGGGTAAAAGAAGTGGCGGCTTTCCGGGCTGATGGCAAGACGAACCAGCCAACCCAGCACGGCCAATGACCTGGTGACCGCTTCGACACCAAAATAGAAGGGGACCTTGGTCGGAATGATCGTCGCAAAGACCAGTGCCACGCACGCTGCCGCCAGCATGCTGGCGAGAGGCCACAACAGCAGTGAACGGCGCCGGTTTGGTGCTGGGATATCGCGCCAGAACATCAGCCAGAGCATGGCGATGACCGGTGCCACTGCAACAGCCGATGCCTTCGAGAGCATCGCCGCCAGCAACGCCACCAAGGTCAGTGCCGCATGCGGTGCGGAAAGACCCTGCTCGCGTTTTGCACGGACGGCAAACCATATGGCCAGCAACGAGAACAGGGTTGAAAGCACGTCCTTGCGTCCGCTGATCCATACCACTGCTTCGGCATGAGAGGGTTGCAGCGCAAACAATGCGGTCACGGCCGCCGCTGCCCATGGCGCACCGGCAATATCAGCCGGGCGGAAGTATCGCCATAAGCCCAACGTATTGGCATAGACCAGCGGCAGGCACAACAGATACAGAATGATGTTGTGCGTCCGGAACGCGGCTGAATTCAGGCCGAACAGCTTGATGTCGAACCAGTAGGAAAGATCGCGCAGCGGAAGGAATTCGGAGTAGCGGTTGTATGGCTCGACAAACAGGCGCCACAGTTCGGTGAAGTGCAAGCCTGCCAGCCTGGTATTTTCAGTGATGTAAACGGTATCGTCGGAGACAAACAAATAGTGAAGCGCCTGCAGATAGGCGCCAGCCGCCAGGGCAGCGCTGGCCAATACCAGTGTCCAGGGAGCAAGTTTCCGCATGCGCGCTGCAAGGATGGCAGACGTCATTTCCTTGCACCATGAATACCGGTTTCATGAACCCGGAGCTGATGCCCGGAATGCAACCCGAAATCGTTAGCGAAGTTATCAATCACGCAAAATTTGATGAGGTTATCGTCATCCGCCCAAGCGGCTCCCGAAAGCATGCTTGCCGCAACCGGCACTGCCATCAGTAAAAAAATTCTTCTGCCGGTTAAAACGTTCATAGCAAAACAAGGCCAATGATTCCAAATTTCAATTCGGGATTTCTTGATAATAAGCATAGTCGGCTCTAGACAGCAATTCCTTATCTCCCCGGCTGTCGCCATATGCGTATAAGGTGTAACCATCTGTCATACCCAGCAAAGCTTGCAGGCGTCGCACTTTTTCGGCGCCATAGCAGTTCGCTCCGGCCAATCTGCCGCTGATGCGACCGTCTGGCAAGGTTTCCAGTTGCGTGGCGATCACGTCATCGAATCCCGCCTTTTGCGCCCAGGGGCGCACGTAAAGCTCCAGCGAGGCACTGATCACCACGCAACGGTGGCCCTGCTGCTTATGCCACTCCAAGCGATGCAATGCCTCCTGCCGCAATAGTCCCGGCAGCACCAGCGCAGCAAAGCGCTCTCCCTCTTGTTGCAAAACCTTCATTTCCATTCCCGCGAAGCACCGGACGAACACGCGCTCCTTGGCGATACCGTTGTTAATCAGGCCCAAGCCGTAACCTGCCAGCGTCGGCGAGAGGGCGAGAGCACGACGCGCAACCGCCGCCGTGCCCAGCGTATACAACAGGAAAGGCAGCAGCGTCTCGCGACGCGTCAGGGTGCCGTCGAAATCGAATGCCGCCACCACAGGTTTGCCGGCCTCGACCATGCTCACAATTTCATCCGCTTGAAAATGGGTTCAGGTATGTGTTTGATGATCAGCATGATGTAACGCCAGAACCACGGCAGGTAGACCACATCGGCCGATTTGTCCAATGCGGCGACGATGCGTTCGCCGATGTCGTGCGGCGAAGCCACCAGAAACAGGCCGGGCAATCCATACGTCATCGCGGTATCCACGAAGCCGGGTTTGACGGTGATGACGCGCACACCGCTGGGGTACAGGCGGTTGCGCAACCCTTGCAGATACAGGCTGAGCGCGCCTTTCGCGGCGCCATACACATAGTTGCTCTGCCTGCCGCGGTCGCCCGCCACCGAGGAAATGCCGATGATGAAACCGTGATGCAGCGGCTCGAAATGATTCGCGCAGTGGCTCAGGATGGATGCCGCGCCGGTGAAATTGCTGGCGATGATTTTCGCGCCCGCGCTGAAATCTCGCGCCGCCTGCTGGTCACCGAGATGGCCGAATGCAAGCACCACGCCGGAAAGATTTGGCATGGTCGTGACAACCGTTTCAAAAAACGCTTCATGGGTATCGGTCGCTGCAGCATCGAACCTGCCATAGTGGACCTCGATTCCATAACGCAGCCGCAGGTCAGCGGAGATGCGCCGCAATTCTTCCTCGTCGCGCGAGGCCAGGTACAAGGCATCGCCGCGCGCGGCGAAGGCCACGGCAGTGGCGCGCGCAATTGCCGAGGTGGCGCCGAGTATCAACACCGCCTCGCGCTTGTGTACCTCCATCAGTTTTCTTGTCAGGGCGAATCTGCCTGCAACCGGAAATAGTCTCATGCTGGATAGCCTCCGATGCCCAGACGCCGCGACAAACTGGAGCTGAACCTGTTTTGCGGATCAACCGCATTTTTTATTGCGAGCCATTCCGCATAGCGCGGATACATTGCGCGGAACGACTCGGCGGAAAGCCGCGCATCCTTGGCCAGGTAAACACGCCCGCCGTGCTGCAGAACGATCCTGTCCAGTTCGTTCAGCAGCACGAATAATCCTTTATCGTGAATCGGCAAATCCAGTGCCAGGGTATAGCCGGCCATGGGAAAGGATAACAGTCCCCTGCCCTGCAGGCCGAGCCGTTTCAGCACGGCGAGAAAAGACGGCCGGCGGCTGTTCGACAGTTCCTCCAGCAATTTCCGGATACCTTCGAACGATGTCGCATCAGGGATCACACACTGGTATTGCACGAAGCCGCGCTTGCCGTACATGCGGTTCCAATGTGCGATCGCATCCAGAGGATAAAAATAGGAATCATGGTTGCTCAGGAACGGATAGCGCCTGCCAGCCTCCCTTTTGTAATACCGCGAATTGAATGCGGATATGCTTAACGGATTCAGTACCCAGGCGGGAAAATCAAACGGGACGGAATGACTGTGCGCGGGTTTGATGTCGCCATGAAAATTATCCGGCACATCTTCCGCCACTGCATGATGTCCGCACATCGCGATGCCGCGCCCGAGTTTTTTTCCGGTCGCCAGGCTGTCTATCCAAGCGACGGTGTAGCGATCGTCAAGGTCAGGATCTTGCATAAGGCGGAAAAGTTGTTCGAGATCGACTGCGGCATGATGATGCACCTTCATGAGTGCGCTTTGTATCGGAATCAGCTTGAATGTCACCTCGCCGATGATGCCGGTCAGCCCCATGCCGCCCACCGTGGCCCAGAACAGCACGGCTTTTTCGGAAGGAGAACATGCTACGCGGCTGCCATCGGCCAGGATCAACTCCATGGACAGGACATGATCGCCGAAGGAACCTTCATGGTGGTGATTCTTGCCATGCACATCCGCCGCAACGCAGCCACCCAGAGAAACGAATTTTGTGCCGGGCGTGACCGGCAGGAACCAGCCCACGGGCACGATCACATCGAGGATTTCCGCCAGCGTTGTCCCGGCCTCGGCGCGCAGGATGCCATTGACCATATCGAATTCGAGCAATCGGTTGACGCGTTCCGTCAGCAGCACCCGCCCGTTCTCGTTGAGCGCCGCATCGCCATAGCTGCGTCCCTGGCCGCGCGCGATCACGCTGTCTGCATCGGGCCGCAGATCGGCGTAGCGTTCCGGGCGTTCCAGTTCGCAGAATTGCACGGGATAGCGTCCCCATCCGGAAAGTGGCGTAATCAGTGTAGGCATCGCGGTCCCGCAGGCGTTAGCCGCACTCTCCCGATGAAAATTTTTCGCAAGAATAGCCTGGCGAATGCTGGATGCAATCCGGGAGCTTGCGGTTTTCTTGTTTGATAGACTTCAACACGGGTATTTTAGTATTTGGCGCGAACGGCTTTGTAACATAAAAGTGATGCCGCGCAAAACAAGCGGCCCGGTTTAGCGCAAACTCGTTCTTATCAACCGCTCAAGGATGCCCAGCAAAGCACCAATCACTTCCGCACCAAAGCGCTTTGCCGGCCTGTCCGCGATGGTTGTCCCTTGATGCACAAAGAAAAAGCAGTTCAACCGTTTTCACTGCGCAGCTGTTTCGCTTGATACGTAACTGTGGCATTCAGCCTCAGCGCGCGCTGCTTCATCGACCCGGCCAGTTTGCTTATACACTTCCGAGAGCAGGCAATACGCTTCCATGTCTGGCGGAGATTGCTCCAATGCGGCACGTAACGGGGCTTCCGCCTCGGCAGCAAGTCCGCTCTTCAGCATCGCGATGCCGATACCCTTGTATGCTTTTCCACGCAAGCGCTCCGGAAGCCGATGTGACTCGATTGCAGCAAGCAAAAAAGTATATGTGTCTTGATAGTTACGCACCTGCAGCCTCCATAAACCGGCCCTGTATTGCACTAATGCATCTTCCGGAAACTGTTTAGCAAGGCGCGCGCCTTTCATTGAGAGTATATTTTGGCACCCAATCATGACCTGGCGCATGGGTGTATTCCACTTGGACTGGACAGGTAGATGATTCAATGAACTCTCAAAATTTTGCAAGAGCGCCAAAGCCTCATCAGGTTTACCGGTTGTTGCGGTATTGACGGCATGGACTGCCTGTATCATCGCAATCATGATATTTCGAAACTCGGGGACTGTGATGGTATTGGCCGTCTCCATTGCATCGCTATACAGCCCACGTCCCAACTGAATCCATATCTTTTGATAAGCAGGTTGATAGTGTCCCGGATAGGCGCGGATATCGGTGTCTATCAGCGCCTCTTCACTGCGCCAATCACGTGGCCGTTCCATGGTTTGAAAACCCCATGACAACGCCAATACGAGCAATAGAGCCGTGCGGGGCGCGGGCCTCAACCGCCATGCCAGCGCGACAATCAACAATATGACCGGCCATACCGCGAGAGCCAGCCAGCGGTCTGAAACCAGCGAAGGCGGCTGATAGGGAATCAGTTGAATGCTGGGCGTGCAGAGCAGCAAAAAAGCGACTATCGCAAATCCCTCCAGCGACAGTCGCTTGCGCAAAATCACTGCCACACTGACCGCAGCCGCTGCCGACAAAACCGCCGCTCCGAGAACGACCATGACAGGCAGGTACGGATCCTCCAATACCGGATAAAAGAAGTGGCGGCTTTCCGGGCTGACGGCAAGACGAGCCAGCCAACCCAACACGGCTAAGGATCTGGTGACCGCTTCAACACCAAAGTAGAAGGGAATCCTTGTCGGGATAATTATCGCAAAAATCAGGGCAATGCACGCTGCCAAAAGCATGCTGGCGAGAGGCCACAACAGCAGTGAACGGCGCCGGTTCGGCGTTGGGATATCCCGCCAGAACATCACCCAGAGCATGGCGATGACCGGTGCCACTGCAAAAGCCGATGCCTTCGAAAGCATCGCCGCCAGTAATGCCGCCAAGGTTGCTGCCGCATACTGTGCAGAAAGCCCATGTTCACGTTTTGCACTGATGGCGAACCATAAAGCAAGCAGCGAAAATAAAGTTGAGAGCACGTCTTTGCGGCCGCTGATCCATACCACAGCTTCGACATGAGAGGGTTGCAGCGCAAACAATGCGGTGACGGCCGCTGCTGCCCATGGCGCGCTTGCCGCATCCGCCGGGCGGAAGTATCGCCACAAACCCAGCGTGTTGGCGTAGACCAGCGGCAGGCAGAGCAGGTACAGAATGATGTTATGCGCGCGGAACGCAGCCGGGTTCAGTCCGAACAGCGTGATGTCGAACCAGTAGGAAAGATCGCGCAGCGGAAGGAATTCAGAAAAAGTGTTATACGGCTCTGTTAAGAGGCGCCACAGTTCGGACAGGTGCAAACCTGACAGCTTCGCATTCCCGGTGATATAAACGCCGTCGTCAGAATGAAATGGGTAGCCGAGCGCCTGCAGGTAGGCAGCAACGGCAACCAACGCGCCGGCCAATACAAGCGCCAGCGGTGCGAGTTGCCGCATGCGTGCAGGAGATGGAGATGGATTCATTTTTTCAAGAAATTGCCAGGATTTTCAAAAGTACTCTTGGGCAATGGCAGGGAAATGGTAGCGCAACTGATCTCACGGCACTGGTATTTCTTTGGATTCGCGACCACGGCATTCGGTTTCGGCACTGGCTGCTTCACCCAACCGATCGGCCTGCTTATACACCGCCGAAAGCGCGCAATATGCGCTCAGGTCAGGCGGGGACTGTTCCAGTGCAGCGCGAAGAGGCGCTTCCGCTTCGGCTGCATGCCCGCTGTTCAGCAAAGCAAAGCCGAGATTCTTGAAGGCCGTCCCGCGCAAGGATTCCGGGAGGCGTTGCGACCCGGTCGCAGATTGCAAATGAACGATTGCCTCCTCATATTTCCCGACACTTAACAGCGACGAACCGGCGTTATATCGCACCATCACATCATCGGGAAAATGCCCGGCCAGTTTTCGCCATTCAAACTCCAGATAATTTCTGTTCACACGCCAGATCAGGCTTAGGGATGTATTCCATCGGGCCTGGCCAGGCAGTTGCTCCAGGCCGAGGCCAAAGTCCAGAAGAGCATCCATCGCGTTTTGAGCATTCCCGCTCGAAGCCGAATCGGTTACCGCCTGATGTGCTTCGACCAGCTTCACCATGCTGTCTCTTGCCTCTGGAATCATGATGCCGCTGGCCGTTTCTCCTGCTTCGCGCAGCAACCCTTGCGACAGCTGGATATCCGTCTTATACATGGCGGGCATGCTGTATCCCGGGAATGCGCGAACATCCAAGTCTATCAGTGCTTCATAACTGTGCCAGTCGCGCGTCCGCTGCACGGTTTGTATACCCCACAGCAATGCAATGACGAGCAGCAGCATCGTGCGGGGAACGGTATTCAAGCGCCACACCAATGCGACGATCAACAGCACTGCCGGCCACGCCGCAAGCGCCAGGTATCGGTCTGAAACCAGCGAAGGCGATCCATGAGGAATCAGTTCCATGTAAGGCAGGCAGAACAGCAAAAAGGCGGCCAGAGCAAACCCCTCCAAAGACCGTTTGCGCAGCAGCATCAGCCCGCCTGCTACAGCGGCGAACAGAACCGCCGCTCCCAATGCCGCCATGACGAAAAAATATTTATTTTCGAATACCGGGTAAAAGAAATGCCGGTTTTCCGGGCTGACCGCGAGACGGAACAGCCACCCCAGCACGGCTGACGTTCGGGTGACCGCCTCAACCCCGAAATAAAAGGGGACGCGGTCATAGCCATTATTGAAGGCAATAAAAATACCGACCAGAACAACCGCCAGCAGCAATACAGCGAGGGGCCAAAGCAGCATGGAACGGCGCCTGTCCGGCACCGGAATATCGAGCCAGAACATCAGCCAAAGCAATGCGATGATCGGTGCCAACCCGACATAGGAAGACTTGGCAAGCATCATCGCCACAAATGCCAGCAAGGCCGCCCCGGCATGCGGCATGGAAAGACCCTGTTCACGCCTGGCGCTGACAGCAAGCCACAAGGCAAGCATGGCAAATAGATTAGGGAGTATATATTTGCGCCCGCTGATCCAGACCACGGATTCGACCAGCGCGGGATGCAGCGCAAACAATGCGGTGACGGCTGCCGCTGCCCAGGGTGCACCGGCATTATCCGCAGGACGGAAGTATCGCCACAGCCCCAGCGTGGTGGCATAGACCAGCGGCAGGCACAGCAGGTACAGAATGATGTTGTGCACCCGCAACGCAGATGGAGTCAGGCCGAACAGCTTGATGTCGAGCCAGAAGGAAAGATCGCGCAGAGGAAGGAATTCAAAACAGCAGTTATACGGCTCGGCTAAGAGACGCCACAGTTCGGTCAGGTGCAGCCCGGCCAATTTATAGTTCTCGGTGGTGTAACCTGTATCGTCGGAAATGAATGGGAAATGAAGCGCCTGCAGGTAGGCAGCAACGGCAACCATCGCGCCGAGCAATACAAGCGCCAGCGGCGCAAGTTTCCGCATGCGGGCAAGAGAGGGAAGCAGATTCATTTTCTTGTCCAACGTCCTTAATGCGGTTGTTTGCAGAGTCGAGGCCGCGCATCGTTACAGAGCGCAGCCAGACGCACACCCATCAGCGCAAGCTCACCCCGTTCGAATGCGCGGAGAAACCAAGCGCGCTCATCACGCCCACGCCAAAGCGTTTTGCCAGACGATCGGCGAAGTTTTCCTTCACGGTGTAGTCCACGATGCTCTCGGCCTTGATGACATCGCGCGCCACCGATTCCACGGTGCCGAAACCATCCGCCAATCCCAGCTCCACGCTCCGCTGGCCGTTCCACACCAGACCGCTGAACGTGTCCGGCGTTTCCTTCAGGCGCTTGCCGCGCCCCTTCCTCACCACATCGATGAACTGCTGATGGATCTCCTCGACCATCTGTCTGGCGTATGCCTGCTGCGACGGATTGAGCGGAGAGAACGGATCGAGGAAACCCTTGTTGGCCCCGGCCGTGATCAGACGGCGTTCCACGCCGAGCTTCGCCATGGTTCCGGTGAAGCCGAAGCCATCCATCAGCACGCCGATGGAGCCGATCAGGCTGGCCTTGTCCACGAAGATCTTGTCCGCCGCAACCGCCACGTAATAGCCGCCGGATGCGCAGATGTCATCGACCACCACATACAGCGGGATCTTCGGATACTTCGCACGCAGCCGGCGGATCTCGTCGTTGATCTGGCCTGCCTGCACCGGGCTGCCGCCGGGACTGTTGATGCGCAGGATCACGCCCTGCGTGTTCTTGTCCTCGAATGCATCCTGCAGGCTGGGGATCAGATTATCGGCGCTTGCCATGCTGTCTGACGCGATCACGCCCTGCATATCCACCAGCGCGGTGTGCTTTCCCGTGCCCAGCGCGACTTCGCTTTTGCCTATCCAGCCCATCGCGATGAACAGCACAGTGAACATGAATCCCAGCGTCAGCATCTTGAAGAATATCCCCCAATGACGCGCAAGGCGTTGCTCCTGCAAGGCCGACGTCGCCAGCTTCTCCAGCACAGCGCGTTCCCAGTTGTTGTTTTGATCTGACATCACAATTCCTTTATTTGTTCGTTATGCGTTCGCTTTAAACCACATCTTCAATTCAGCGAAATCCTTCACCAGCGCAAGCGGGTTCAACTCCTTCAATTGCTGCGGCGTATGCGCGCCATATCCCACCGCCACCACATCCACCTTGGCATTCTGCGCCATCTGCACATCGTGCGTGGTATCGCCCACCATCAGCGTGCGCTCTGCGCTGGCGCCCAGTTCATCCATCAGTTCATACAGCATCGCCGGGTCGGGCTTGGACAAAGCCTGGTCTGCCGTGCGGGTCGCATGAAAATAGCTTTTCATGCCGGTGGATTCCATCGCCCTGTTCAAGCCCGCGCGGCTCTTGCCTGTCGCCACACCCAGCCAGTAACCCGCTTCGTGCAATTCGGCTATTGTCTCACGTGCCCCGTCGAACAACGGGATAGCCTCATCCTGCGCCAGAAAATGGTGGCGATAGCGCTCCACCAGATCGGGACGCATCGCCTCCGGCATATCGGGCACCGCATAGCGCAACGCCTGATCCAGACCCAGACCGATCACATGGCGCGCGGTTTCATCAGCGGGTACATTCAAACCCAGGTCGCGGCATGCCGCCTGTATCGAACCCGCGATCACCGCGGTCGAATCCATCACCGTGCCGTCCCAGTCGAACACGATCAAATCATAGCGTTTGCTCATTACATCACTGCCAAAAAGAAGGCGCGAATATTACCACCTTCAGGCTCTTCATCCTAAACCTGTGCAACAATGAGCACATGCAAAAACCTCCCCAGACTCATTGGCTGTTGTATTGCCGTTCCGGTTTCGAGCAGGACTGCGCGCAGGAAGCCCTACGCCAGGCTAAGCAACAAAAACCGATCATCGGTGCCGAGCAACCCGCCATCGTCGCCGGCAGCGGCTATGTGGTTGTCGCGCTGAACGAACAGAAGCTTTCATACCGCGAACTGATCTTCACCCGCCAGCTGATCCGCTTGCATCGCAGCATCGCCACATTGCCCGAGCGCGACCGCCTGACACCCATCCTGGATGCCATCGCCACATTGCCCGGCAACTTCGGCACGCTGTGGCTGGAAGCGCCGGATACCAACGAGGGCAAGCTGCTGTCCACCTTCACGCGCCGTTTCCAGCCGCTGCTGGAGACCGCGTTGCGCGAGCAGGGGCGCTTGCAGGACGATCCCCGTTCTACCCGGTTGCATATCTTCTTCCCCGACAAGACTTCTGTGATGATCGGCAGCAGCGACCCGCACAACAGCGCGGATGCGATCATGGGCATCGTCCGCCAATCGATGCCCGCCGAGGCGCCGAGCCGCTCCACGATGAAACTTGCCGAGGCGATCGAGGTGTTCATGGATCGCAGCGAGCAGACGCGTCTTCTGCGGCAAGGCATGCAGGCGGTGGACCTGGGCGCGGCACCCGGCGGCTGGACCTGGCAACTGGTCAGGCGCGGCATCCGCGTCATCGCGGTGGACAACGGCCCGATGAAGGGCGCGCTGATAAATCATCCGCTGGTGCAACATCTCAAGCAGGACGGCTTTAAATACGCGCCGCGCAAAGCGGTGGACTGGCTGGTCTGCGACATGGTGGAAAAACCCTCCAGGGTCTCGTTGTTGATAGGAGAGTGGTTCGTGGCAGGCTGGTGCAAGCACGCGATCTTCAATCTGAAACTGCCGATGAAGCAGCGCGTCGCCGCGCTCGACAGCGCATTGGGTGGCATCCGCACACGGCTGGATGCAGAAGGCATCAACTATCGCATGATCGCGAAACAGCTTTATCATGACCGCGAGGAAGTCACTGTGTTTTTGACCAAAACCAAGGGGTAAGTCAATTCCAATTTACAAAACATTTGTCGGCTGACCGGCACGATGGCACTATAGGCAAACTGTCGGGTAATCCAGAAGAAAGCAGATGGTGCGAAGCTTCTATATCAAGTTGCTGGTTGCAATCACACTGATATTGCTTTGGTGCGCAGCATCATGGTTTATTTCAGGCAGCTATTACAACTCCCGCATCAATGAACAGATCCGGCAGGAAACACAGCTCACTCATGATCGCGCCCAGGACCTGGCCGACAGCATCCGAAGAAACCTGAATTATCTGGGCGGTGTCCCCGGATTCTTTATCCATGCGGTTCGCGTCAACAAAGCATTGTCTCATTTTGGGCCAGGCGATATACCCTCAAAGCTGCCCATTGAGACAAAAAGATCGCGCTGGACGGCAGATCCGGCGCTGAAAGATATTGATCAAACCCTGGCCATTGCCAGTGCCAATTTCCATGTTGATCTTATTCATGTTGTCAATGCAGCGGGCGACTCCATTGCTGCCAGCAACTGGAACACTCCGGATACAACGATCGGCACCAACTATGCCGAGCGTGAATATTTCCGGATGAATAAGAACGGACAACGTGGACAGCAATATGCGACCGGCAAAACCACGCATATCCCTGGGCTGTTCTTTTCTGCTCCGGTCGTCGTCAAAGGCAAGTTCATGGGGGCCGTCGTTACCAAGGCTGACGTCCCGAACCTGACTTTCCTGATCAAGCAGACAGATTCCTATGTGACTGACAGAAATGGCGTCATCATCCTTGCGCATGACAAGGACAAGGAGATGCTCTCTATTGCGGGTTCTCCTGTCAGCAAAATGTCCACTGCAGAGAAGATGGCCATTTACCAAAAGGACGAATTCCCGGAGTTGCATATCTCATCCTGGGGGGAAAGCGAATTCCCGTCTCTTTATAGCATCCAGGGAGAAAGTTCTCCTCAGGTCATTGCCGCAAAGGAACTTCCCGAATATGGCCTCACGGTCTATGTTGAAGGCGACCTCCCGACATTTGTCGATTTAAAGAACGAACGAATGCTGTACTTCCTGTTTCCCTCCACGCTGGGCAGCCTGTTGATCCTGTTTGCTTTCGGCGGCGTGATACATGTGCGCTCGATCAATACCGCCAGGGAAAATCTGCGCGAGAGCGAGAGAAGATTCAGAATATTGGCGTCAGGCGCATTCGAAGGAGTTGCGATCACCTCGCAGGGCAAGTTCCTGGATGTAAACAGCCAGCTGGCAAAAATCCTTGGCTATGAACCGAACGAAATAATCGGACAGCCCATGAGCAATTTCATCGCACCCGAAGATCACGACAGAGTGACCGCAAATATCCGAAACGGGACGGAAAGCAACATCGAGCATGAAATGTTGCGCAAGGATGGTTCGCGCGTTCTGGTCGAAGCCCATGGACAGACCATCGTGCAGGGTGGAATTCCCATGCGGCTGACCGCACTGCGCGACATTACCGAGCGCAAACTTTTCGAAGCCGAACTCAAGCGCCAGGCGCGTATCGACCACCTCACCGGAGTCAGCAATCGCGGCTATTTCATGGACCAGGCCGAACTGGAACTCAGCCGCGCCATACGCTACGGCAATCCACTCTCCCTGTATATGCTGGACATCGATTTCTTCAAGAAGGTCAATGACAGCTATGGCCACAAGATAGGCGACCTTGTGCTGATAAAGCTGGCGGAAGTATGCAGGCAGACCTTGCGCGAAGTGGATATCATCGGGCGTGTCGGCGGCGAGGAGTTTGTGATACTGCTGCCGGAAACAGACCTGGCAGAAGCGGCGAAAGTTGCCGAGCGCCTGAGAGAGTCCATTGCAAAATCAAAAGTGCCGCTGGAAAGCGGCCTGCCGCTGCACTTCACCGTTTCGATCGGCGTGACTTCACTGGTTTCCGAGGATGACAATCTGGATGTGCTGCTTAATCTTGCAGACAAGGCACTTTACGAAGCCAAGGAAAAAGGCCGCAATCGAGTTTGCATTGCAAAGCAGTGAATGTCGTGTTGGACACATGGCGGACGACCGCGAAGCAGTGACGGTGTTATTGACGCGCGCCAAACATTAGCCTGGTCTGATAAAATTTTTGATTTAAAGTCCACATGAGCGAACACCATTCATCACGCGCCGGCTTGGTCGCGGCCTTTTTCACCATTTGCATCTGGACTGGCTTCATTCTGGTCAGCCGCCACGGCGGCAAGAGCGTATTGACCGGCTGGGATGTGACCGCATTGCGTTTCGGCGTAGGCTCGCTGATCGCGCTGTTCTTTCTGCCGCGCGTGATTTTGCCGCCGTATAAAGTTATCCTGCTGTTTTCAGCGTTCGGCGGGATAGGTTATTCCGTCGTTGTGTATGCCGGCTTCCGTCTGGCGCCGGCCGCCCATGCAGCCGTGCTGCTGCCCGGCTCGCTGCCCTTTGCCACCGCGGTGATCGCCTGGCTGTGGCTGCGGCAAAAACCGTCACCGGCGCAACGCATCGCACTGCTGCTGGTTTTTATCGGCATCGCATTGACCGCCGCCGACACGCTTTCCCACGGCGCACACCTGACCGGCACGCAAATGTTCGGCGATCTGCTGTTCCTGTGCGGCTCTTCTTCCTGGGCGGTGTTCACCCTGCTGTTGCGCCGCTACCCGATGCCGCCGCTCACCGCAGCAGTCACCACGACGCTGGGCAGCGCGATCCTGTATCTGCCTGTCTGGTGGCTGTTCCTGCCCAGCACGCTGGGTCAGGCGCCGCCTGCCGAGATCGCGATGCAGGCAGCTTATCAGGGTGTACTGGTCGTATTCGTCGCGATGATGCTCTACACCTTTGCTGTCCGAAGCCTCGGTGGTCAAACAGTGACGCTGCTGATGGCCATCGTGCCCGGCGTATCCGCCCTCGCAGCCGTGCCTGTTTTGGGTGAACCGCTCTCTATGCACACCATCGCGGGATTGGCAGCAGTCACGATGGGGGGCGTGCTTGGTGCGCGGCAGACGTCGCTTAAAAAAACCAGGGATGAGATTTAAAAAGGCAACACCGCCGGGATACAGCCACTCCCTCTCCCCTTTGTGGGAGAGGGTTGAGGAGAGGGGGTGGTTTTGCAAATGAATCAAAATCAAAGTCGCCGGTGGTAGACCGGCGATTTTGATTTTGGTCATTCATGTTTCGACAAGCTCAACACGAACGGTCTTAGTTTGCTTGGTGCGCAAGCGCACCCTACGCCGCCTTAAGTTCCTTGCTCAATTCAAGTGGAAATAAGCCTGCCGCCTTGGCATCAAGCACAACGATCTCGCCCACGCCATTTGCGGTCATACCGACATTGACGTTCCAGCCCAAGGATACGTCGCGAACAATTTTGCCCTTGTTAAATTCAATTACAAGAATGTCGTCTTCTGCGTCATATTGCATTTTCATGTTTTTGACTCCTCTAATGTCCAATCCACCATCACGGTTTTGACAATCACGGCCTGCCCGACAACTACTGCAGTACACACCATGTTGTCATGCCGCTCAGGATATTGTTTGTGAATCCAGAGGTCGGATTCTGTTTTGTGACGGATGTCGCCAGTTTCAATCAAATCGAGCAGCAGTTCAAGGGAAATATCGCGCTTCTCCATGCGCGCCGTGACATGGTGCGTAAGCCGAACACTTTTCTGGAAGCGTTGACTGAACATTTGTTTCTCTATTGGCTGAGTCATACGCCACCCTTCCTGTTTACTACTTGGAGATAAATTTGCATAGTATAAGTACGGTAAATCACGCCCCTACACCCGCATCCAATTTCGCAATAAAACTCTCCAACTCCTTAGCCAATGGCGCAACCAACCGCATAGGCTCGCCCGTCAGCGGATGCGCGAACGCGATGCTGTAGGCGTGCAGGAACATGCGCTTCAGTCCCTGTTTCATCAATACCTTGTTGCGCGCGAAGTCGCCGTACTTGTCGTCACCGGCGATCGGGAAGCCGAGATGGGAAAGATGCACGCGGATCTGGTGGGTGCGTCCGGTCTTGAGTTGCGCTTCCAATAAGGAAAACTCCGGCCAGCTTCTTTGCAGCGCGAAGATGGTGTGCGAAGCCTGCCCGTCTTCCCTGACCATCACGCGCTTCTCGCCCTGCGGCGTGTCGAACTTGTGCAGCGGCAGTTTGACGTGCTGCTTGGCGTTCTTCCACTGCCCCAGCACCAGCGCGAAATAACGCTTGTCGCTGTTGCCCTCGCGCATGATCTCGTGCATCGCGGTCAGCGCGGAACGTTTCTTCGCCAGCAGCAGCACACCGGAGGTCTCGCGGTCCAACCGGTGCACCAGTTCGAGGAACTTTGCTTGCGGGCGCGCGCGGCGCATCTGCTCGATGACCCCGAAGCTGACCCCGCTGCCGCCGTGCACCGCGACACCGGCCGGTTTGTTCACCGCCAGTATCGCATCGTCCTCATACAGGATCGGGAATTCCACCGCCGGGATGTGCACTGCTTCGATCTCATGCTTTTCCGCGACGCGTATCGGCGGGATACGCAGCAGGTCGCCCAGCTTCAGCCTATAGGTCTGGTCGATGCGCTTCTTGTTCACCCGCACCTCGCCGCGCAGGATGCGGTAAACGTGGCTCTTGGGCACGCCTTTCAGGTGCTTGAACAGGAAATTGTCGATGCGCTGCGATTCCCCGCTTTCGTCGATTTCCACAAAACTCACAGAATCTTTGCTTAAACCATTCATTTTGCTTATACTTCGCCGCTCGCGCGTTTTGGATTGGGTAAGTTTGGGAAGAATTTCCCCGCCAAGGATCTTTTGGCACAAGCGACGGCACGATGTGCCGCCACCCTTCCAGCCGCAGCCCGGTTAATATCACTCACCGGAACCAGCAGTGATAGTAATTGATTTGCGCGCTCAAAGCACCTGTGGATTTTCCGTGTTGCAGCCCCGACAATATTGAATCAGGGCTGCAACACCCCCCGAGGGACTTTTGCACCAGTCGGCATAGCGGATGCAATGCATCTGCGGCCACGATACAAAAGCCCCGGAGAACAACAATTTAAGACCGGCTATTTACTAAAGAGAACTGAATTGAACAACCGTTTGCACAATACAAGACTGTTTGCACGATTGCTCCTCTCTAACGCCTAACCGCGTGTAGCTTGGCCTCGCCCGTGTCAGAGCGCGGGAGAAGATAAAATGAAACGCATGTTATTCAATGCGACACAACCGGAAGAACTCCGTGTCGCCATTGTCGATGGCCAGAAACTGATAGACCTCGACATTGAAACCGCCGGCAAAGAGCAACGCAAGAGCAACATCTACAAAGCAGTCATCACCCGCCTCGAGCCCAGCCTCGAAGCCTGTTTCGTCGAATACGGCGGCAACCGGCACGGCTTTCTGCCCTTCAAGGAAGTAGCTCCGCAGTATTACCAATCCGGCAGCGGCAACCGCCCCTCGATCAAGGAAGCCTTGCGCGAAGGCCAGGAATTGCTGGTGCAGGTGGAAAAAGACGAGCGCGGCAACAAGGGCGCGGCACTGACCACCTACATCAGCCTGGCCGGCCGCTACATCGTGCTGATGCCGAACAACCCGAGCGGCGGCGGTGTATCGCGCCGCATCGAAGGCGAAGATCGCGACGAGTTGCGCCAGGTGCTGGCGCATGTCGACGTGCCGCAGGGCATGAGCATCATCGCTCGCACTGCGGGTATCGGGCGCAACGAAGAAGAATTGCAATGGGACCTGGATTACCTCAAGCAATTGTGGGATGCGATCGAAGGCGCGGCGAAATCCGAAAAAGCCCCGTCGCTGATCTACCTGGAAAGCAGCCTGGTGGTGCGCGCCATCCGCGACTACTTCAACCCCGAGATCAGCGAGATCCTGATCGACACCGAAGATGTCTACCAGCAGGCTTTGGCGTTCATGAGCACGGTGATGCCGGGCAACGTGAACCGCATCAAGCGCTATGTGGACGATGTGCCGCTGTTCTCGCGTTTCCAGATCGAGCACCAGATCGAATCCGCACACGCGCGCGAAGTGCGCTTGCCATCCGGCGGCGTGATCGTGATCGACCATACGGAGGCGCTGACCGCGATCGACATCAACTCGGCGCGCGCCACCAAGGGCTCGGACATCGAGGCCACCGCGCTGAACACCAACCTCGAGGCGGCGGAAGAGATCGCCCGCCAGTTGCGCTTGCGCGACCTGGGCGGATTGATCGTGATCGACTTCATCGACATGGAAAGCAACCGCAACCAGCGCGAGGTGGAAGACCGCTTGCGCGACTCGCTGCATTACGATCGTGCGCGCGTGCAGACCGCCAAGATCTCGCGCTTCGGCCTGCTCGAGCTGTCGCGCCAGCGCCTGGCGCCCAGCCTGGGCGAAGGCAACTACATCGCCTGCCCGCGTTGCAGCGGCATAGGCCACATCCGCGGTATCGAGTCCTCCGCGTTGCACATCCTGCGCATCATCCAGGAAGAGGCGATGAAGGAAAGCAGCGCAGCGATACACGTGCAAGTGCCGGTCGACGTGGCCACATTCCTGCTGAATGAAAAACGCTCCGACATACACCGCATCGAATCGCGCCTGAAAGTCGGCATCACGCTGATCCCCAACCCGCATCTGGAAACACCCAACTACAGCATCACCCGCCTGCGCCAGGATGACATGAGCAGCGATGTGCTGCAGGCCAGCTACAAGCTGGTGGAAAAACCGGCCGAAGAAAAGCCGCTGACCGCCGCGCAGGAGCAGCAAAAAGCCACGCGCGCGCAAGCCGTGGTGCAGGGCGTCACGCCGATGAAGGCCGCACCGGTGCAGGCCGAAGCAGCCAAGCCCTCTTTGTTCGGCAAAATTTCCGCCTGGTTCAAGTCATTGAGCGAGGAAGAACAACCCAAAGCCAAACCGGCTGCAAGCAGGCCGCGCAACGCGCCGCGTCCCGAACGCGGTGAACGTCCCGAAGGCGGCGGCAAACGCCGTGACCGTGGCGGGCGCGGTGAACGCAGCGAGCGGGACGAGCGTCCCGAGGGCGCTGGCAATCGCGACCGCAACGAAGCGCGCGGCAAGCCGGCCCTTCGACAAGCTCAGGATAAACTGGCCTCCGGCCAAACCGAAGCCAAACCGCAGGAGCCGCGCCAACCCAAGCCGCCGCGTCCACAGCGTCCCGCTGAAGAAAAGCCGGTGCTGGAAAGCCAGGTTGCCACTGCCGCGGTGGAACAAGCCGAAGCAGTCCCGCGTGAAGGCGGACGCCGCCGCGGACGCCGCGGTGGCCGCAAGGAACGCGAGCAACGCGAAAACGCCGCTGCTTTGGCAACGAATGGCGTAGCCGTCAGCGCACAGCAATCCTTCGAACAGATGGACACCGCGCCAATCAATACAGGGCCGACGGAATATATCGCCTACCCGGATGGATTCGTCAAGCCAAGCGAATACATCGCGATGCCGACGATAGCCACCCCGAACCTGCCCGCGGTGGTCGAACCTACTCTGCCGGCGGTGATGGCACCAACCCAGATCGCGGTTGCAACACCGACCCTGCCTGCGGTTGCGGCATCGGCGCCCGCAACAAGGGCGCCGGGCAATGGCCTGGTTCAAATCGAAACCGATCCGATCAAGCTGAGCACCATTGCGCAGTTCACCGCCACCCCGACGGAAAGGCATGCATCGCGCCGCCGCCGTGAACGCCAGCATGAAGTGTATGTGGAGAATGAACCGTTGGTGCAGATCGAGACGCAACATACTCCGCAAGGGTAATCCCGGTTTGCAAAAATAAAAGCCGCACGATGCAAGTCGTGCGGCTTTTTTATTTTCGGGAGCGGAGCTACATGTAGGAGCGGGCCCTGCGTGTGTTGTTGGGGCTGTGTCAATTCCGTCCAGCCTTTGGCTGGCAACGGATTGCCTGACTGTGTTATCAGCCCCTTACAACCACGGCGGTGACGATCTTGCCCAGCCACCGGCTGGTTGCAAGTCGCCTGCAAAGCTACCTCTTGCGGGTGCTGCCCGCGATATCCTGTTCGCGGGCACGCCCCGCTCCTACAAAGCCCGCATCCTATAAGACGCGCTAGGCCGCGAAATGCCGCTGGCGTATCTCCTCAAGCAATCCCTGCGCCGCATCCTCCACCATATCCAGCACACGCTCGAAACCATCCGCGCCGCCGTAATACGGATCGGGCACTTCGCGCTCGATGTGATGGCGCGCGTATTCGAGGAACAGTCCCACCTGGCTATCGCTGTCCGGCGGATTGATGCGCTGCAGAATGGCGAGGTTGGCCCCGTCCATCGCCAGCACATAATCAAATTGGCGGAAGTCTTCCTCTACCACCTGGCGGCCGCGCAGTTCGCTCATGTCATAACCGCGCTGTTGTGCCGCGCGTTGCGCGCGCGAATCCGGCTTGTCGCCGATGTGATAATCATGCGTACCGGCCGAATCGATCGATATTTGTTTGGCCAGACCCGCACTCTCGACATAGTGGCGAAACACCGCCTCCGCTGTCGGAGAGCGGCAGATATTGCCCATGCAGACAAACACCACAGAAACTTTATTCATCATCTCAATCGACCATAATGGGTGTGTTCTTGTGCTCAACGTAGATCAGCTTGTCGGTTACAAAGCCCAATGACCTGGCGCGCTCGACCAGGATAGCCAGCGTGTCCGGATCGAGTTGCCGGTCGCGCGCCAGTATCCAGAGATAATCGCGGTTCGGTCCGGCCACCATCGCATAACGATATTGCGGATCGAGCACCAGCACATTGTACGCGCCGTATAACGGCCCGAAGAATGACACCTCCAGACTGGCGATATCTGATTTACCCTGGAACCGCGCCACGCCCTTCACTTCTTTCCACTTGTTCTTTTTGGCATCGAAACCGCGATTGATCACCTCGATGCGGCCGTCCGGCAGCTTGCGGTAATCTGCCGTCACGTCGGTCAGGCCGCGCTCAAAACTGTGATCGAGCCGCGCGATCTCATTCCAGTGTCCCAGATATTTGTCCGCATCGAAACCGGCCACCGGTTGCAGTCCTTCCGGCACGCCGGAACAACCCGCCAGCAGCACTATCGCGCCTGTCCATAACCATTTCATCTTCATATTTTCATACCCTCCAAACGTCGGGCTGCCGCAAGTTTCTCACTTGCATCCGCGATCATTGTAACCGCGCCAACACAACATTACTTGACCAATTAACTCGGGTTTATTATCATGCGCCCCATTCATCATTAATCAGGAGTTTTACCAATGGAAATCCCGACACGCGACGGCGACGGCTACCTCGAAGACATGAGTGACTGGACACCGGAGGTCGCAAAGGCCATGGCCGAGGCCGACAATTACGAATTGAACGAACAGAAATGGGCGCACATCATGAAAGCGCGCGAGTTCTACGAAGAATTCGGCACCGTGCCGCCGATCCGCAAATTCGTCAAATATATCGAGCAGGACCAGAAGGAAGTGTTCGACCTGTGGATGACCGGCCCGATGAAACCCATCACCAAATACGGCGGCCTGCCTAAACCGACCGGCTGCGTTTGATCTTCAACGTTGCAGCAAATTTTTCGCAGCGCCTCCTTTGCGGGGCGCTGTGTCATTTCAGATGAACAAACTCGACCGACTCAACTTCGAAAATACCTTCGCGCGCCTGCCTGACAGTTTTCACAGCCGGCTGCGTCCCACCCCGCTGCCCGATCCCTATCTGATCAGCTTCAATGCGAACGCCGCGCGCCTGATCGATCTCGACAGCGCGGAGATATCGCGCGCCGATTTCGCCGAGCACTTTACCGGCAACCGCCTGCTGCCTGGATCCGATCCGCTGTCCATGCTCTATGCCGGGCACCAGTTCGGCCACTTCGTGCCGCAACTCGGCGACGGGCGCGCGATCCTGCTCGGCGAGATACGCAACCGCGCCGGAGAGCTCTGGGATGTGCAGCTCAAGGGCGCCGGCATCACGCCCTATTCGCGCGACGGAGATGGCCGCGCGGTGCTGCGCTCCAGCATCCGCGAATACCTGTGCTCGGAAGCCATGCATGGGCTGGGCATACCGACCAGCCGCGCGTTGTGCATCACCGGCAGCGATGAGGAAGTGTATCGCGAGCGCATCGAAACCGCCGCGGTGCTCACCCGCCTGTCGCCCTCGCATGTGCGCTTCGGCTCGTTCGAAGTATTCTTCCATCGCGGCCAGCATCGACAGATCGCCGAGCTCGCCGATTACGTCATCGCCAGACACTTTCCCCATCTGTCAGGCGGCGCGGACAAGTACCAATTATTTCTGCACGAAGTCACCCAGCGCACTGCCAGACTGATGGCGCTATGGCAGGCGGTCGGCTTCTCGCATGGCGTGATGAACACCGACAACATGTCGATACTCGGACTGACCTTCGACTACGGCCCGTTCGGCTTCATGGATAGTTACGACCCAGGCTACATCTGCAACCATTCCGACCCGCGCGGGCGCTATGCCTACGATCAGCAGCCGCAAATCGGCTTGTGGAACCTCGCCTGCCTTGCGCAGGCATTGTCGCCGCTGATACCGGCCGAACAAGCCCATGCCGTTCTCGACACTTATGCCCCGGCCTATCACCAGCACTATGCCGAATTGATGAGCGCCAAACTGGGGCTGGGCAAAAATCCCGGCGATGACATTCAACTGACAGGCTCGCTGCTGGCATTGATGCACGCCAGCCAGGTCGATTACACCAACCTGTTTCGCAGCCTGGGAAATTTCAACTCGTCGACGGATGCGACCAACGACGAGTTGCGCGACCAGTTCATCGACCGCGCGGCGTTCGATGCCTGGGCCGCAGCCTATCGCGCGCGATTGCAGCACGAGCCGGGCACCGACAGCGAACGCAAGGCGCGCATGGACGCGGTCAATCCGAAATACATCCTGCGCAATTATCTGGCGCAGAACGCGATCGAGAAGGCAGTGAAGCAACGCGACTATTCCGAGATCGACCATCTGCTCAGCTTGCTGGGCAAACCGTTCGATGAACAGCCCGGGATGGAGAGTTATGCCGCCGCGCCGCCGGATTGGGCGCGGCAAATCGAAGTGAGCTGCTCGTCGTGAGCATTGAATAAACGTTTTGTGTAGGAGCGGGCCCTGCGTGTGTTGTTGGGGCTTCAGCCCCTTACAACCACGGCGTACCTCTTGCGGGTGATGCCCGCGATTGACTTTATGTTCGCGGGCATGGCCCGCTCCTACAGGGATTCCCTAGCTTGGCCGGCGCACGAATATCGCGGCGACTTCCTTCTTCGGCTTTTTGGCAGTTTGATCTGGCTGTTGAACAGGCGCGGCGCTGCCGCTCGGTTCGTAAGGCTTGTCGAACCACGGATCATGGCTGGGTTTTTTCGGTACGGCAGGACGCGAATGACTGCGCTCCGCATGTTCGCCTCGCGGTGCGTGGCTGCGTTCGTGATGTTCGCGCGGCGCCCTGCTGGACCGGATACTATTCTGGGCCGCATGCGGCACGACCGCAGTCTCTTTCGGAATCTCGGTCTTGATCAGCTTCTCGATCTCCTTCAGATATTTTTCTTCTTCCGGAGACACCAGCGAGATCGCCTTGCCGGAAGCGCCCGCGCGGCCGGTGCGTCCGATGCGGTGCACATAATCTTCCGGAGCATGCGGAATCTCGTAGTTGATAACCATCGGCAACTGGTCGATATCCAAGCCGCGCGCGGCGACATCGGTCCCGATCAGCACGGTGACTGTTCCATTCTTGAAGGCATCGAGCGCCTGGATACGCTCCAGCTGGGTCTTGTCGCCATGGATCGCATCGGCGGCAACGCCCTCCTTCTGCAGTTGTTTGGCAAGGCGTCCGGCGGTGAGCTTGGTCTTGGTGAACACCAGCACTTGCGACGCATCGCTGCCGCGCAACAGCTGCGCAAGAAAAGCGTGCTTGTCCGCCTGCTCGACCAGGTAGACTTTTTGCGTGACGTTCTCGGCGGTGGCGTTGCTGCGCGCGACTTCGATCAGTTTGGGTCTGGTCAGAAACTCCGCCGATAATTTCTTGATCTCAGTCGAGAACGTGGCCGAAAACATCAGGTTCTGCCGCTGCCTGGGCAACAACGCCAGGATGCGCTTCAGATCGGGCATGAAGCCCATGTCCAGCATGCGGTCCGCCTCATCCAGCACCAGCATCTGCACCTGATTCAACTGCACCGTCTTCATCTCGATGTGATCCAGCAAGCGGCCCGGCGTGGCGACCAGGATCTCCACACCCCGCTTCAGGGTCGGCGTCTGCGTCTTGATGTCCACCCCGCCGAACACCACCAGCGAGCGCAACTTGGAATGCTTCGCATAGGCACTCACGCTTTCTTCCACCTGGATCGCCAGCTCGCGCGTCGGCACCAGGATCAGCGCGCGCACCGGATGGCGCGCCGGCGAAGCGCTGGAACTGGCATGCGGCAGCAACTTCTGCAGCATCGGCAACGCAAACGCGGCGGTCTTGCCGGTGCCTGTTTGCGCGCCCGCCATCAGATCGCTGCCTTCCAGCACCAGCGGGATCGCTTGAGCCTGAATCGGGGTGGGAGTGGTGTAACCGGACTCGGTCAGCGCCTTGAGGATTTCCGGGGCCAACTTTAAATCTGCAAAACTAATCGTAGTCAATTTTCTAATCTCTTAATAATGTTCGGGAATAGAGTTCCCCCAAGCTTCCAGCGCGACATTATACGCCTCTGCCGGGGACACGCAGCCGCCTTGGCCTAAGCATTTGTTTCCAATTGCTTTATATGGGCTGGCTCGCTCCTGCATGCAACCTCGCGACCAAGCCTCACCGCTTGCGCAGCGGATCGAGCAAAGATGACAAACCGTTGTGATCCAACTCCTGCATCAGCGCCAGCAACTGGCCCAGCTCACCGGGCGGGAAGCCCTTGCGGGCGAACCAGTTGAGATAGTTTCCCGGCAGGTCAGCGATCAAGCGGCCTTTGTATTTGCCGAATGGCATCTCGCGCGTGACCAGCAGCTCCAAGTGTTCGTGGTTCATCTCAATAGTTTGTCTTGATTAGTTCGTTCTGATGTTAACTCAACATAGTAAAGGCTTGCCTTTTGTAGGAGCGGGCCATGCCCGCGATAAAGTTGTCGCGGGCATGGCCCGCTCCTACACCTCCTGTTTAAGGCGGGGCGGGAACAGTTCTATGATTGAGTATTGTCGAGAATTGTTCACAGAGATTGCAGATCGCCGGGGACATCGATGTCGGCAAAGATTCCGGCATCGTCGATCCTGATATCCATGACATGAGATATATCGCGCTCCAGCAAGCGCCGGGCACCATTATCTCCCTGCAGTGCCAGCAATTCATCGCGGTAATGCGAGGCAAACCCGACCGGATGGCCACGCCTGCCATCGCGCGATGGAGCAGCGAGTGCAGCGCCGGCTGACAGTGCATTGCGCACGCCCGCAATCGCCGCCACTGGTATAGCAGGCATATCGGCCAGCCCGATCATCCAACCGGCAGCGTCATTGTTTTCGCGCACACCGCAGACCAGGCTGGCTGCCATACCCTGCGCGGCATCCGCACATGCTATCCAGTTTATCCGCGCTGACTTGTTCGCGCCCAGCGCCGATTCGAGCGTGCTGCAAAATGATTCCGCCCCCGGCCTGACGACTACAGTGATATGCACGAACGCCTCCAGCCAGGACAGCAGACTGTGCGCGGCAAGCGGCAATGTCGCGCCGCGCAGCGTCACCGGATGCAGCAACTTGTCCGAACCGAAGCGGCGCGAGGCTCCCGCCGCCAGCACGACGGCAGCGATGTCGCCCGGATCAGCTAAAGGATCGATCAGGCGAATGTTTCCTGGTCGAACGGCATGCGGCGCATGCGCTTGCCGGTCAGCTTGAACACCGCGTTCGCAACCGCAGGCGCGATCGGCGGCAAGCCCGGTTCGCCGATGCCGGTGGGCGCCTCGCTGCTTGCCACGATATGCACCTCGACCTGCGGCATTTCGGAATAGCGCAGCGGCGCATAGTCGTTGAAATTGGATTGCATCACGCGCCCGTTTTCCAGCGTGATCGCACCATGCAGCGCGGCGGAGAGCCCGTAGACAATGGCGCTCTCGAGCTGCTGATGAATGCCGTCCGGGTTGACGACCATGCCGCAATCCACCGCAGCGACCACGCGATGCACGCGGATCTTGCCGCTTTGCACCGACACTTCGGCGATCTCCGCGACATAGCTGTCGAACGATTTGTGCACCGCGACACCGTATGCATGTCCTGCAGGCAATTTCTTTTTGCCCCATCCCGCCTTGTCCGCTGCCAGTTGCAGTACACCGCGGTAACGCGATTTTTCAGGAAGGACACTGAGCCGGTAGGCGACCGGATCTTTTCTGGCAAGATGCGCCAGTTCGTCGATCATCGTTTCGACGATGAACGCGGTATGCGAGTGGCCAACCGAGCGCCACCACTGCACCGGCACCTCATTCTTCGGGCTGTGCAGATCAACCTGCAGGTTGGGGATCATGTAAGGCACATCGGCCGCACCCTCCACCGAGGTGACATCGACGCCGTTATGGACCATGAAACCTTCAAATGAAGTTCCTGCAACGATGGACTGGCCGACGATGGTGTGTTTCCACGCCAGCGGTTTGCCGTTTTTCGCGATGCCTGCCTCGATGTGGTCGGCCCACATCGGCCGGTAGTTGCCGCCCTGCGTATCGTCCTCGCGCGTCCACACCACCTTGACAGGTTTGCCGACAGCCATGGCCGCCTGTACCGCCTCGATCACGAAATCGGAGCGCGGATTAGCGCGCCGTCCAAAGCCGCCGCCGAGGAACATGGTGTGGATCTCCACTTGTTCCATCTTCAGCCCTGCGGTCTTTGCCGCCATGGCGCAGTCCACGGTCTGCATCTGTGTGCCGGTCCAGATGCTGCAGTGGTCGGGCTTGAGGTCCACCACCACGTTGAGCGGCTCCATCGCGGCGTGGGCCAGATAAGGCACTTCGTATTCGGCACTGACGGTCTTGTGTGCCGACTTGAATCCCTTGTCCGTATCGCCATCCTTGCGCGCCACGGCACCCGGTGTTTTCGCCAGCGCGAGAAATTCCGCGCGCATCTTGGGTGTGGAAAGCGCCGCACCCGGCCCTTCATCCCATTCGATCTCGAGCAGGTCGCGCGCAGTCTTGGCGGGCCAGAAACCGGATGCGGCAACTGCGATCCCGGTCGGCACCTGATACACGCCCTGCACGCCTGCTACTTTGCGCGCCTCGGTCGCATCGAAACTTTTGACCTTGCCGCCGAACACCGGGCTGCGCGCGATCAACACGGTCAGCACGCCGGGCAGATAAACGTCGAGGCCGAACTGCGCGCTGCCGTTGATCTTTGCCGGGGTATCGAGGCGTTTCGTTGCCTTGCCGATGATCTTGAAATCCCTGGGCGACTTGAGTGCGACGTTATCCGGCAACGGCTGCTTGGCCGCGGCGTCGGCCAGCACACCGTAACTCAATCTCATGCCGCTCTTGGCATGGATCACCAGGCTGTTCTCGGCATGGCATTCGCTTTCCGGCACACCCCATTGCTGCGCCGCAGCGCGGATCAGCATGATCCTGCCGCTCGCGCCGACACGCCGCAGTTGCTCCCACGACGACGTGACGCTCGTGCTGCCCCCGGTCATTTGCATCGGGAAAGCGGTGTGGTTATACACCGCAGCCACCGGCGCGGACTCGACGCTGATGCGGCTCCAGTCTGCTTCCAGTTCCTCCGCGATCAGCATAGCCAGCGAGGTGTAGACACCCTGCCCCATCTCGGA
>DHIV01000010.1 GCA_002403995.1 Gallionella sp. UBA4737
CGCACTTCCAGCATGTTGTGAACGCGCGCCAGCACCTCGGCCATCTCGAACGGCTTGCTGATGAAATCCTTGGCGCCGGTCTGAAGCGCGCGCAGCTTGTGACCCGGTTGGGCGGTGATGACAATCACCGGAAGGTAGCCGTCCAGCTCGATTTCCTTGAGCGCCTCCAACACCTGGAACCCGTCCATGCCCGGCATCTGCAGGTCGAGCAGGATCAGGTCGTAGCGGTTCTTGCGGTGAAGCTCCAGGACCTCGCGCGGGTCCGTCGTGGACGCAATGGACGTATAGCCCGCGCCGTGCAACATCCGCTCGAGCAGAAGGACATTGACTTCCTGATCATCGACGATCAGGACTTTGCCGTAAAGAATATCAGGTGAACTTGGCATGAAAATCACAACTCCTGTTCGTTCCTGGCAGAATATTTTTCTGCACGGTTCACTTAATCAAAACTTTCGCCAAGCCAAAGAACATCGCCAGAGCCACCACGTCGGTGCCCGTGGTGAGCACGATGCTCGAAGCGGTGGCGGGGTCGGTACCGAACTTCTTCAAAGCGAGCGGCACGATGGCGCCAAAAATTCCGCTGATGATGCAACTGCCGGTCATGGCGAGGAACACGACCGCGCTGAGCTTGGGAGCGACAGATAAATGCATGAGGGTGGCTGCTGCGTACATGGCGGTGGCCGCCACCAGTCCGACCAGCATTCCGTTCAGCAAGCCGAGCAGCGCTTCTTTCATGACCAGCAATTTTTCCTTGCCCGCTATCAGTTCGCCCAAGGCGAGCCCGCGCAGGGTGATTGCCAGCACCTGGCTGCCGGTGTTGGTCGTCTGGCTGATCAGAATCGGCACAAATACGGCAAGTATCAGCAGCCGGTTGATGGTGTCATGGAACAGCAACACCACGCCGCCGCCCATCAGGGAGGTAAGCAGGTTGAACTGCAGCCACGGGTGACGCAGCCTCAGGCTGCGCAACCATGGCGTGGCAATACGTTCCTCCTTTTCAACACCGACCATGGTGCCAGGCTGGGCGCTCAACTCTAACGACCTTTTCTGCTCCGCCACGAGATCATCATAGAGGCGCTTGACCTCGTCGCTCTGGCGGCTGATCTGATCGCGACTGGTTTCCACTTCCTCAACCTTTTGTTCCAGCTCTGTGCTGTAGCGCTTCGTTACCCCGTGCAACAGCCGCACTTCCAGCATGTTGTGTACGCGCGCCAGCACCTCGGCCATCTCGAACGGCTTGCTGACGAAATCCTTGGCGCCGGCCTGAAGCGCGCGCAGCTTGTAGCCCGGTTGGGCGGTGATCGCGAGTACCGGAAGATAGCCGTCCGGCTCGATTTGCTTGAGCCCCTCCAACACCTGGAACCCATCCATGCCGGGCATATGAAGGTCGAGCAGGATCAGGTCGTAGCGGTTCTTGCGGTGAAGCTCCAGGACCTCGCGCGGATCCATCGTGGACGCAATGGACGTATAGCCCGCACCGCTCAGCATCCGCGCGAGCAGTTGAACGTTGGCTTCCAGATCGTCAACGATCAGGATTTTGCCGTGAAGAATGTCATCTGCATTTATCATGAGAGTTGCAATTCCTCATTGTTTGCACTTGGCCTATTTTTTCCCGCAAATTCCAGTACCACATCCAGAGCCCCCATGAGTTCATTGACCCTGATCGGCTTGGTGATATAGCTGAAGAATCCTGCCTTCGTGCCCCTTTCGACATCAAGCGGCATGGCATTTGCACTGACGGCAATGACCGGGATATGCGCCGTAGCCGGGTCCAGGCGCAGGATCTTCAGGGCTTCGAAACCGTTGATGCCTGGCAGGTTGATATCCATCAGGATCACATCCGGCCTGGCAGCCCGCGCTATCTCAATGCCGCGATTCCCGTTCACCGCGGTCAGCAAACGGATATCGGCGTAGCGCGCGATGATCTGCTCGACAAGATTCAGATTCGCCGGGTTATCCTCGACATAAAGCAGGGTGTGCAGCCCCGTTCGATGAGACACATGCGGCTGGGCCACAGTCGTTGCTTCGCCTTTTTCCCTGGTATGGTGTGGCTCGGCATCCGAGATGAGCTCGAACCAGAACACACTACCCACTCCGACGGTGCTTTCCACACCGATCGTGCCGCCCATCAGCTCAACCAGACGCTTTGCCACCACCAGGCCTATGCCTGTGCCTTCTTCGCCGCCGGCCTCCTGCCCGAGACGATTGAATGGCTGGAACAGCTGGGCCATCTGTTCTGGATTCAATCCCGCGCCGATGTCCTTGATACTGATGCGTATGCGTTCCGGTGTGCTCGCAGTGCAACTCACCTCGACCGTTCCATGCTCGCGGTTGTATTTGATCGCGTTGGAAAGCAGGTTGATCAGAACCTGCTTCACACGAGTCCGGTCGGCACGGGCAACATAGGGGATATCGAGTTTGGGGAAGTTCAATTTGATGTCACGCTGCTGCGCCTGCGGTTCGATCATGGCCTGGCATTCGAGCAAGACTTCGGCCAGCGGCACCGGTTCTGCCGTCAGCGGCACCTTTCCGGATTCGACTTTCGCGAGATCTAGGATCTCGCTGATCAGCGTCAGCAGATGCCATCCCCCTTGAAGTATCTGGGCTATGCTTTCGGACTGGGCGGGCGTTGGCGGCGGGGAATCGGACTCCATCAGCTGGGCAAAGCCGAGGATCGCATTGAGCGGGGTGCGC
>DHIV01000116.1:0-15630 GCA_002403995.1 Gallionella sp. UBA4737
AATTCGATCATACAAGGGCGGGCTTTGCTCGCCATGTCGGGCGTAGACCTACTGGTTCAAGATTCACAAAATGCAATTAGCGTGAACAATGTGCAGGACTATGCCAATTGCGAACCTTCAACTTGATATTCCATTTGATGCTGTCCGTATGATCGGCCTTGTATGCCATGTAAAAATTGGATGACCTGCATTCCATCAACAGGTTAAAGGAGAGCCCCCGTGTCCGTATCATCACAACATGTCCGGGCGGATCTGTCATATGAATAACTGTTGGGTCGAAAACTGACTTTCGCGACCAGCCGCAGCGTGCCAAAGAGACCAGCCAACCGCATTCCGAATTTGGTGTGATACTCCGAGCATGGCAATCCGAAAAGGTATATGCTGTTTAATCTGAACTTCTAGCTGAAAAGCCAGGGAGGTGTTAGATGACTCAAGCGCACATGGTGACGATCGACGGCAACGAGGCCGCCGCCTATATCGCTCACATGACCAACGAAGTGATCGCGATCTATCCGATCACTCCTTCTTCGCCGATGGGCGAATATTCCGAAACATGGTCGTCCCAGGGCCTCAAAAATCTGTGGGGTACCGTTCCGGAAGTTATCGAGATGCAGAGCGAGGGCGGTGCGGCCGGGGCGATACACGGCGCTTTGCAAACCGGTTCCCTGGCGACCACCTTTACCGCATCGCAGGGCTTGCTGCTGATGATCCCCAATATGTACAAGATCGCCGGCGAACTCACGCCCTTCGTGATGCATGTGGCGGCGCGCTCGCTGGCAGCCCAGGGCCTGTCGATCTTCGGCGACCACGGCGACGTGATGGCGGCGCGCGCTACCGGCTTCGCCTATCTCGTCTCCAATTCGGTGCAGGAGGCGATGGACCTGGCGCTGATCGCGCAGGCAGCAACACTGGAAGCGCGCGTGCCGATCCTGCATTTCTTCGACGGTTTCCGCACTTCCCACGAAGTGGCCAAGATCGAGCAGGTCCCGGTTGCAGTGGTGCGCGAAATGATAGACGACAAGCTGGTGTTCGCGCATCGTACCCGCGCGCTGACACCGGACCATCCCTTCATACGCGGCACTTCGCAAAACCCGGACGTCTATTTCCAGGCACGCGAGTCGGTCAACTCGTTCTACGAGCGCATGCCCGGGATCGTGCAGCGAACCATGGACAAGTTCGCCGGACTGACCGGACGCCAGTATCACCTGTATGAATATGCCGGTGCGCAGGATGCCGATCGCGTGATCGTGCTGATGGGCTCGGGCGCGGAAGCCGTGGAGGAAGTGGTCGATCACCTTAATCATCAAAACGAAAAGGTCGGCGTGGTGAAGGTACGCCTGTTCCGCCCGTTCGCGGCAGACGAGTTGCTCAAGGTCATTCCGGCCACGGCGAAACGCATCGCCGTGATGGATAGAACCAAGGAGCCGGGAGCAGACGGCGAGCCGCTCTACAAGGATGTGGTGACGGCACTTAGCGAAGACTTCACCGGCGGCGCGAGCAAGTTCGCCGCCCTGCCGCGCGTGGTGGGCGGGCGCTATGGCCTGTCCTCCAAGGAATTCACGCCGGGCATGGTCAAGGGCGTGTTCGACGAACTGAAAAAAGACCAGCCGAAGAACCATTTCACGATCGGCATCTTCGACGATCTCAGCCATTCCAGCCTGGAATGGGACGAGGATTTCCGGACCGACGCCGGCAACGGCGTGATGCGCTGCATGTTCTATGGCCTCGGCTCGGACGGCACGGTGGGTGCCAACAAGAACACCATCAAGATCATGGGCGAGGAAACCGAACTCTATGGCCAGGGATATTTCGTTTACGATTCGAAAAAAGCCGGTGCCGCGACCATCTCGCACCTGCGCTTCTCGCCCAAGCCGATACACTCGCCCTACCTGATTGCCAACAACGAGGCGAATTTCATCGGCTGCCATCAGCCGGTATTTCTGGATCGCTATGAGATGCTGGACTCCGCCGCCGAAGGGGCGGTGTTCCTGGTCAATACGGCGACAACGCAGGACAAAGTGTGGCATTCCCTGACGCGCAGGATGCAGCAGCAGATCATAGACAAGAAGATAGCTTTCTACGTGATCGATGCCTATGAGATCGCCAAACAAACCGGCATGGGCAACCGCATCAACACCATCATGCAGACCTGTTTCTTTGCGATATCCGGGGTGCTGCCGCGCGATGTGGCCATCGAGAAGATCAAGCTCGCCGCCGAGAAGTCCTACAGCAAGAAGGGAAGTGCTGTGGTCGAAGCCAACTGGAAGGCGATCGATGAGACGATCGCCAACTTGCACAAGGTCGCCGTGCTGGCAACAGTGAGCAGCACCCACGAGATGCCGGAAGCGGTGCCCGCATTTGCGCCGGAATTCGTGCGCAAGATCACCGCCGAGATCATGTCCGGACGCGGCGATCTTCTGCCGGTGAGCGCATTGCCGAATGACGGCACCTGGCCCTCCGGCACCGCGATGTGGGACAAGCGCAACCTGGCCCAGGAGATACCGGTATGGGATGAGGAGTTGTGCATACATTGCGGCAAGTGTCCGTTCGTCTGTCCGCACTCGGCGATCCGCAGCAAGTTGTTTGCGGCCGATATGGCGAAGGACGCGCCGCCGACTTTCAAACACATACAGGTCAAGGGCAAGGACTTCGAGCAGGGCATGCACATCAGCTACCAGGTCGCGCCCGAGGACTGTACCGGTTGCACGCTGTGCGTGGACATCTGTCCTGCGGTTTCCAAGGTTGACGGTCACAAGGCGCTGGAGATGCGGCCGATGGCGGCGCTGCGCGATCAGGAACGCAACAACTTCGAATTCTTCCTCACGCTGCCGGAGTACGACCGGACCCAATTAAAAACCGGCACCATCAAGGGCGCGATGATGATGCAGCCGCTGTTCGAGTTTCCGTCTGCTTGTGTCGGCTGTGGCGAAACGTCCTATATCCGTCTGGCCAGCCAGCTGTTCGGCGACCGCATGGTGGTGGCCAACGCCACCGGTTGCTCGTCGATCTACGGCGGCAACCTGCCCACCACGCCCTATTGCAAGAATGGCGACGGGCGCGGGCCGGCCTGGAGCAACTCATTGTTCGAGGACAATGCCGAGTTCGGTCTGGGGTTCCGCGTCAGCATAGACAAGCACGCCGAACATGCCGGCGAATTGTTGAGGCAGCTGCAAGACCAGGTTGGCAGCGAGCTGTCGGAAGCGATACTGACGGCCGATCAGAGCACCGAAGCGGGCATCTTTCAGCAGCGCGAACGGGTCGAGCAATTGCGTAACAAACTGGCCGGCATCGATAGCGCCGAGGCACGCCAACTGGAAAGCCTGGTCGAATATCTGGTGAAGAAAAGCGTGTGGATCATTGGCGGCGATGGCTGGGCCTACGACATCGGTTTCGGCGGGCTCGACCATGTCATTGCCACGGGCCGCAACGTCAACATCCTGGTGCTCGACACCGAGGTCTATTCCAATACCGGCGGGCAAATGTCCAAAGCCACGCCGCGCGGGGCGATCGCAAAATTCGCCTCCGGCGGCAAGCACACCGGCAAGAAGGATCTGGCGCAGATCGCGATGAGCTACGGACATGTCTACGTTGCGCATGTGGCCTATGGCGCAAAGGATACCCACACGCTGAGGGCGTTCCTCGAGGCGGAATCCTACGACGGGCCGTCGCTGATCATCGCTTACAGCCCCTGTGTCGAGCATGGCTACGACTTGGGCAATCAGCTCCAGCAACAGGAGCTGGCGGTCAAGACCGGGCACTGGCCGCTGTTCCGCTACGATCCGCGGCGCAAGCAGGAAGGCCAGAATCCGCTGTTGCTGGATTCGCAGAGGCCTTCTGTGCACTATCGCGAGTTCATCAAGGGCGAGCCGCGCTTCCGCGGGCTGTTGCGGGAGATGGATGATGACGGCGGAGAAGTGCAGGCATATTACGAGAACGAATTGCAGGAGCGCTACGCGCTGTACGAGCATATGGCGGAAAGCTCCGGCAGTAGCGTCGAGGCCGACACCAAGAAGCCTGCTACATAAGCGACACGAAAGCAATCACGAGGATGCAAAAAAGGCGGCTTTCCGGCCGCCTTTTTGTTTTCTTCTGCTGGATTCCCGCTTTCGCGGGAATGACAGGTGGTTAGTCCCGCTCGCCGCTGAAAGCCATCAGCAGGTTCAGCAGGTTGATAAAGACGTTGTAGATATCCAGATACAGACTCATCGTCGCCATCACGTAATTGGTCTGGCCGCCTTGCACGATCTGGCTGATGTCAAACAGGATGTAAGCCGAGAAGATCAGCACGGCGATCGCCGAGATGGTCAGCGCCAGCGCGGGAACCTGGAAGAACATGTTGGCCAGCGAAGCGACGATCAGCAATATCACCCCGATGAACAGGAACTTGCCCATGAAGCTGAAATCCCGTTTGGTGACGGTTGCCAGCGTCGCCAGGCTGAAGAAGATGATCCCGGTTCCGCCAGCCGCCATGCCCACCAGTTGTGCGCCGTTCTTCAGGTGCAGAGCCACTTGCAGGATAGGGCCGAGGAAGAATCCGGCGACAAAGGTGAAGGCCAGCAGCAGCGCGACACCCCAGCCGCTGTTGCGCGTGGCGGTGACGCCGAACATCAGGCCTATCATCGCGCCGAACATCATCAGCGAGAAGATGACCGGATGCTGCGCCATGAACGAAAAATTGGTGGACATGCCAATGAACGCGCCGATCACCGTCGGGATCATGGTGAGCGCCAGCATCATGTACGTGTTGCGCAACACCTTATTTTGCGTGGTCGCGACTGCGCCGATTTGCGTTGCGGGTAGATATTGTTGTTCCATTTGAAGCCTCCTAAATGTTATGCGTTAATTCTGCGACGGGTATAAGACCAGCGAAGTACGGTTAAAGTTTCAATCGTGTTCGCGGCAACGGGATGGTTTGATGATGATGGGGGTTCAGAGTCAATTTCTCAATGCTCTATTATTCACTATTGAGCGGAAAAAACACAGGGTATTTTTCAATGGCACAACGCTCTGTTCGGTGAGACAATGGTCCAGCATTAGCACTCTAATGCGCTGCTGGCCAGCGCCAAATAATAGTGTCTACGCTCCGTCATGCATGGCGTCTGCGCAGCATGAGGAGAATGCAATTGCGGCTGGAACTCTATCCCGGTTTATGAAATGAAACCCGGAACACGCAAAATCTGTCCCTCCCTGGCGCGGTCTGCGCCGTTTCTCTTGTCGTGCATTATCTTATTATCGCCTGCGCTCTCGTGGGCGGCAGCGGACTGGCCGACAACGGATTGGTCTGGCGACATTCTCTATTTCGTGCTGATCGATCGCTACGCTGACGGAGACAGCAGCAACAATCGCAGGGTCGAACGCAACAACCCCGGCGACTATCACGGCGGCGACTTGAAAGGATTGACCCAGCATCTGGACGAGCTCGCCGACCTCGGGATCACCGCGCTATGGATCAATCCGGTCCAGAAACAAATTCCCCAAGGTATCTATGCCAGCGCTCCGGCCAACCTCGGTATCGGGGAATTCAAGCACTGGGGCTTCCACGGTTACTGGATCGATGACTTCACCGCGATGGAGCCGCGCGAATAACAAATAACAGGGGAAGTAATGCGTAATATTATTCTAATGCTGATGCTGACATTTGTGAGCAGCAATGCGATGGCGGAGTGGGTTGCGGTTAATCACAATGAATACGCTACAGGCTACGCAAACCCTGCCTCTATCGTCAAGGACGGTAACATTGTAAAAATGTGGTCGCTGGTTGATTGTAAGGCGCTTACACATTTCATTGGTGGGTCGCCGTTTATGTCGATCAAGTCACAAGAGGAATTCGACTGCAAGGAAAAAGAATTGCGAACGCTTGTTTACTCTTTGCACTCTGGAAAAATGGGCGAAGGTGAAGTAATTTTTGTCGATTCTAATCCTAGCAAGTGGGAGCCAGTCCTACCTGACAGTGAAATGGAGAGGTTTTTGAAAATCGCCTGTGGCCAGAAGTAGGTCAGCAGCTTCATTTTAAGCCACCGTATCAGCAAGGCTATCTATTAAAAATATCAATTACGAACATTGCAACTGTCATGGCTGCAACAACAGCAGCTAACACATAATAATACTTGAACATTTCCGATTTCCTTTCAAGTTATAAATTACAATTTAACTACAGTGGTTCTCGAACAGTTGTTTACGTTAAACATAATCCAGCGTAGCGTCGCGGATTTCATCGGAGAATTTGAGCAATTCAGCATCTTAGAGGGTAGATTGAATCTATAGTTCGGCTGGGCACTCACGGGCAGATAATAGGTGAAGCAATGCGTAAAATTATTTTGATGATAGTAGTATTGCTGGTTGGTTGTGCAACAGATGACATGCGAAAAAGGCCTTCTTCGCTTGAACTGACAAGTAGTCATTCAGCGTACATAGTTGCAACCTGCATTGTCGGCCGATGGGCGGATGCGAAAGCGCATGTGACAGAATGGGGGTCGCCCGCAGACTATCCAATCAATATGAGAAAGATAGCAGGCGGTTATTCGGTATCTGCGACTGCAAATAATTTATTCAAAACATCGAAAGGTGCGCTTGCTGATATACAGGACACTCCACACGGTTCCACAACACGGTACTTCAAAAGCGGCTTGGGCACTGAAGATCCATTCGAGAACGCGGTGAAGGAGTGCCAGTGATCTTAAATTCCTGATGCTGGATATATCCATTCCTGAATTACACGCTATCTAAAAAGAGGGCAAGACCAATGGCAAGACCGCTAAAAAGCAAAAACCCGCAAACTTGGCAGTTATACGGGTTTCAGCATGCTTCTTGGCGGAAGCGGTGAGATTCGAACTCACGGAGGACTCTCATCCTCGCTAGTTTTCAAGACTAGTGCCTTAAACCGCTCGGCCACACTTCCATTGTTTGATTATACAAATTTCAGGACTGCTGGTTCAAACCGCTTCGACCATTTTCATGCGGCTTGGCCGCATGAAAATTGCATCCTGTGGACACCAAGGCTTCCGTCCATTCGAGGCGGCGCATTTTGAACCAAGCCGCCGGTCATGTCCAGAAAAACGCCGGTGTGCGCGGAAAAATAATTTAGCCTCTTATGCAGTCCGCCCAGTTGTTCGGGGTCTCATAGAGACGCACTTGCTCGAGGCGCAGGTGGTTGCCATAAGTATCCTTGTAAGCGGGCGCCAGGATATCGAAGGCGATTCGCGCAAGATTTTCAGCAGTCGGCACGTCATTGAGCATGACGGTCTTGTGATCCGGCAGGCTCGCCAGAAAGTCGCATACCGGCTTGTCGCCGCGATACACCAGGAAGGCGTGATCCCACGCGTCCACCAGTTTTTCCCTGGCAATGCGTTTGACATCGGAGAAGTCCATCACCATGCCCTGTTCGGATAACCCTTCTTTGGTGATGATGTCTCCGGACAGCGTGATCTCGATCGCATAGCGGTGGCCATGCAGGTGTTTGCACTGGCTGTTATGGTTGGGGATGCGGTGTCCGGCATCGAATTCCAGGCGGCGGGTGATGAACATGTCGGTCAGGTTGGATGGATAGACGCGGATTATACCCTGTCAGATTTTCAAAGCCCTGGCGCGTTGCAGGAATTCACGTTGCGCGTGCTCGTCATTAAGCATTCCATAGCGCAACGCAGTGTAACGTGCGACAAGATCATGGATGGCATCGCCCAGCTCCGGGCGAGCAGCGGCAACACGTGCAGCATAGTCTTGCGCGCCTTCGTGTGCGGCGCGCGGCAGCCCGGCCTTTTCCAATTTGCGGCACAGCTTGAGCCATGCAGCTTGCACCTTGTCCAACTGGCGAGTAAACAAGTGGCGCAACATGAACAGCGCAAATAGCACGATGACCATGCCCAGGCCGCTCATCATGTTGATCGCCATCTTCTGCCAGGTGACTGATTCCATGCCGAGGCGCGTCAGGAAAGCAAATTGGCGTTCGGTATCGTAGCCCAGCACCCATTGGTTCCACTGGTTGGCGAGCGCATCGAGATTGAAGCGCAGGTTGCGCATCCACTGCGGCGGGTTGCGTTCCATGAACGGCAGGGCGGCGTTGTCGGATAAGGCGGCAGACAAATCGCGCTGCACGCGGTCCGGGGCGATCGCAGCGGTCGGATCGACTCGCACCCAGCCTTGTCCCGCCAGCCACACTTCCGCCCAGGCGTGGGCATCGGATTGGCGCACGATGTAGTAGTTGCCGACATCGTTGAATTCTCCGCCCAGATAGCCGGTCACCACGCGCGCAGGTATGTTTGCGGCGCGCATCAGGAACACGAAAGCAGATGCGTAGTATTCGCAGAATCCCTGTTTGGTGGTGAACAGGAAATCATCCACGGTGTTGACGCCGAGCGGCGGCGGTTCGAGCGTATATACAAAGCCCTGTTTGTTGAAATAGGCCAGCGCGGTGTTGACGATGGCGGCATCATCTTTGCTGTTCGCGCGCCACTCGGCAGCAAGTTGTTGGGCGCGCGGATTGGACTGCCTGGGTAGCTGCAAGGCGCGCTGCAGCTGCCGCGTGGCTTCCTGCAGGTTAGCGTGATAAACCAGATTCGAATGAGCCGAGTAGCGCAGCCGGGCATGGACCGGCTCTTTGTTCAACATCTGGAAATCGTAAGTCAGCTTGGCCGGCACAGACAATTTGTCCGGCACATCCAGCGCAAACAGCCAGGGCTTGTTGTGCGGTTCCAGTGTGACGCTGTAATCGATGGGCTGGCTGACCTCGGTGAATTTCGGTGCATCTGTGAGCGTGGTTATGCCCGGTGTCCAGGTGCGCCCGTCGAAATACCACAGCACCGGGCCGCGCCAGTACATCTGGTCGCGGCGCGGCGGCTTGTCATTGTAAGTGACGCGAAACGCAACCGCTTCCGACAAACTCAGGCGGCTCAAACTGCCCGGCGACATTTTGTCATCCAGCCCGCTGCTGGCATAGGCATCCTGCGGCAATCCCCACAACGGGCCTTGCACGCGGGGAAACAGGATGAACAGGATCAGCGTCAGCGGCAGGGCTTGCAGCAGCAATACCGCAGCGATGCGCAACCGCGGTTTTAATGTGATGCTTTGCACTTGCAGATGTACCCAGACCGTTACGACGACCATCAAGGTGGCGAGCAGGTATAGCGCGGTGGGGATGCTCTGCGAGTAGAAGAAGTTGGTGATGATGATGAAGCAGGCGAGGTAGACCAGCACCATCGCATCGCGCGCCTGGCGCAGCTCCATGAGCTTGAGGGCGGCAAGCATCATCAGCAAGGCAACCCCCACTTCGCGCCCGAACAGGGTATGAAAGTTGATCACGATCCCGCCCGTGCCGGCAAAGGTGATCGGCATCAACAGCCAGCGCCTCGGCAGCGGTTTGCCGCTGTAGGCGAGATATGCCCGCCACAGCAGCAAGCCGGCGCACATACTGCTGACCCACAGCGGCAGATGGTCGGCGTGCGGCGCGATGACCATGAAGATGCTGAGCAGAAGGCCATAGGTGAGTGGTTTGTTCATGCTAAGAACTCTGTGGTAGTTTCGTAGGGTGGATAAAGGCACAACGTGCCGTATCCATCATTTTTGGAGTGCGGCCTGCGTGTGTTGTTGGGGCTTAAGCCCCTTACAACCACGGCGTACCCCTTGCGGGTGTACGTGTCGCCGCTTTTTAACAGCGCAGTCATGCCTGATGCAACTACTAGCCATTCCACTAAGCAATCCCCCAACGATTGCTAAGTGGCTGGTTATGCGCACTCCAAATTAAACCACTGAATGTGAGCGGGCATAAAGTTAGTGTCATGGCTGACCCACTTGCGGCAAATTAAACAGTGCGATCCTGCGCAAACATTCATCGCGATGCGCAATGCCATTGCTGGACGGCAATTCACCATCAGGCATGCGCAGCCCGTAGCGCAAATCCTGCGTCTCGGCATCCAGCACCCAGCGCGTCATGCGCGCAAGCTTTTCTTCTTCGTTGCGATCCGGGGTGTCTGCAAAGTCCAATAACAATTCTTCGCCGAGCGGCGCGGAGAATTGCTTGACCTGCAAACCCCGCTCGCGTGCATAGGCCTTCCATGCGATGCGCGGCATGGCATCCCCCGCGGTGTATTTGCGCAGCCCGGAGAAATCCTCATCGCCGGCCATGCTGCGCGTTCCCGTGCCGTCGGGCGAATTGCCGAACGGCAACGGTGCGTCGCCCAAAGGCTTTGGATAGACCAGGCAACGCGTATCAAAATGCAGATACGACCAGCAATAAAACAGGCCGAGAGGGAATTCGGTATACAGCGTCAAGCGGCCCGGTTGCAGCCAGCCGCGTCGAGTGGCAGGCAGAGGGAAGGCGGCTTCGGTATCCTGTAGCGCGGGAGCGTCTAACCGCAGCGGCATGTTGGTGTTTTTCCAGAATGAATCGCCGGTCTGTACCAGGCAAAGCTGGTAACGCGACAAGCTGCTGCGATTGTTGAAGTGCAGCATGAATCGCGCGGTCTCGCCGCAGAACACGGGTTCTGCGCGGCCCGGACGTATCTCCAGATGCGCGAGATTGCGAAAAGCATGCAGCATGGACATCACCGCCATCATCGCCAGCAGAAATGTGAGCACATAACCGAGGCTCAAGTTGTAGTTGATGTCACCAAGCAGCATCAGCACCAGCACAAAGCCCAGCGTAAAACCCTGCCTGGTGGGGATGATGAAGATGCGGCGCTGTGTGAGCGTGATCGCACCGCGCTCTATCCTGGGGCGGAACAGCCAGGATTGGAATTTTTGTTTGAGCGGTGCGAACACTTAAGGAATGGCCACCGCTTCGATCAATTCGCGCACCAGCACATCGCTATTCTGTCTGGCGTGTTCTCCGACCGTCTGCAGGCGGTGGCTGATCACGCCGGGCAATACCGCCTGCACATCTTCGGGGATCACCGCATCGCGCGCATCCAGCAATGCCCAGGCGCGCGCGGCGGACAGCAGCGCGAGTCCGGCGCGCGGAGACAGGCCGTGCGTGTAGCGCGACTCTTCGCGCGTGTGGCGCAGGATGGCTTGCGCATAATCGAGCAGTGCGGGCGAGACGATAATTTCCCGCGCGCGCTTTTGCAGAGCGAGCAGTTCGCTGCTCTCCATTTGCGGGCTGAGCTGCGCAACGATCTCGCGCCGGTCCACACCGGACAGCAGGCCGCGTTCCGCCTGCGCATCGGGATAGCCCATCTGGATGCGCATCAAGAAGCGGTCGAGCTGGGATTCCGGCAGCGCGAACGTGCCGACCTGGTACGCCGGATTCTGCGTGGCGATGACGAAGAACGGGGCAGGCAGCGCGCGTGTCGTGCCTTCTATGGTCACCTGCTGTTCTTCCATCGCTTCCAGCAACGCGCTTTGCGCCTTCGGCGTGGCGCGATTGATCTCGTCCGCCAGGATCATCTGCGCGAAGATCGGGCCGGGATGGAATTTGAATTCACTGGTGTCGCGCTGGTACACCGACACACCGAGGATGTCGGCAGGCAACAGGTCGCTGGTAAACTGGATGCGCTGGAACTGCAAGCCCAGTGTGCGCGCCAGCACATGCGCCAGCGTGGTCTTGCCGACGCCGGGCAGGTCTTCGATCAGCAAGTGCCCGCGCGCCAGCAGGCAGGCAAGCGCGAAGCGGATCTGTTTCGGCTTGCCGAGGATGATCTGCTCGGCCTGGCGGATGACGTTGTTCAGGTTCTGCGACATGTTGTATTTTTCATAACTTTATAAAAGTTGCAGGTCGGGCTACGCCCGGCAATTTGCTTGGGCGGATAGGCCCGCCCTGCCACCCGGAACGAACGGTTCGTGAATGTTTCAAAACAAAATCGCGGCGATTACCCTGCGGTCTTCGGCCACCAGTATGTTGTAGGTGCGGCACGCGGCGGGAGTGTCCATGCATTCCACGCCGATGCCGGCATCGGTCAATGCCCGGTACAGTCGCGGATGGGGGAATCGCTGTGTTTCACCGGTGCCGAGCAGCAGCACATCCGGCTTCAGGGCGAGAAAATAGGCAAAATGCGTTTCTTCCAACCTGTCGAATCCGGCGACAGCCCAATCGTTGCGCACTTCCTCGGCCAATACGACAATGCTGCGCTCATAACGTTCGCCGTTGACCATGACATGGCCCGCCCCATGGGCGGTGAACAGTTTGGTATCGCCGGGATTGGCCAGATGCAATTTCAAAATGACCTCGCTTTGTACGGTATAAGTGCAGGGAGTTTAGGATTAGTCCCCGGGTACGTCAAACCGTGGCTGCGAATTGGTTTGTCAGCGTGCTGTCTTGACGACCAGACTTACGCCCAGTGCTGTGAGAGCAATGCCCGCCAGCGTCACTGCGGTGATGGGCTCGGAAAAAAGCACCCAGGCCATCAGCGCCGTGGTCGGAGGCACAAGGTATAGCAGGCTGGTCACGGCAGTGGCTGCGCCGCGCTGGATCAGTATGTACAGCAGCGAACTTCCGCCAAGAGTCAGCGCCAGTACCGACCAGGCCATCGCGGCAACGAATTCGCCAGTCCACTGCACAGGCTCGGTTTCAAGCAGCGCTATCGGCAGGGTGACAGCCAGTGCCGCCATGAGTTGCACTGCATTGGCGCTGCGCACATCGCAGCGGGTCACATGTCGTTTTTGGTATAGCGTTCCGGCGGTGATGCTCAGCAGTGCGAAGATGGCCAGGGAAAGATTGAGCACATTTGCTTCACCGCCCGCGTCGAACTTGCGCGACACCACCAGCACCAACCCGGCAAAACCCAGCGCCAGTCCGGCCCACTGCCGGCGCGTGACATGGCCGCCTGTGGCAGATAACCAGAATGCTGTGAGCACCGGTTGCAGCCCCACGATCAGCGCAACCAAACCCGAGCCCATGCCTGCCTTGACAGCGGCCCACACCCCGCCCAGATAGCCGCCGTGCATCAGCACGCCGGTGACGGAGAGATGCAGCCACTGTTCGCGCGTGCGCGGCCAGGACACACCGGCCAGCATGATCCAGGGCAGGAAGCAGAGTATGGAAAAGGCGTAACGCAGCGCCAGGAATTTCATCGGCGGGGCAAGCGGCATGCCATAACGCGCCACGATGAAGCCCGTGCTCCAGATCAGCACAAACACCAGCGGCATCGCACGGATCAGGATATCGTCATCGGCACGTTCTATCATCGGGTGGATAGTAAATTAAAGGGCCGGTCTTTGCTATCTGACTGGGCTATCCAAACGTGCTATCTAACTGCAGAGGACGGTCCAGGTCTTCGTAAACCTCATCGCATTTGCTGTACTGGCGCGGCGCAGGTAAAATCCCGCCCTTTGCAGCTTCGTGGCGAAATTCCAGCATTGAGGTGCGCCCGGACAACTTAGAGTAAACGTCCAGAATAAAACATTAACGTGAAACCAATCCTAAAATCGACCAAGCTTTCCAACGTGTGCTACGACATCCGCGGGCCGGTGATGGAGCGCGCCAAGCAGATGGAGGAAGAAGGCCAGCGTATCATCAAGCTGAACATCGGCAATCTCGCGCCGTTCGGCTTCGAGGCGCCGGAGGAGATCCAGCAGGACGTGATCCTGAATTTGCCAAATTCGTCCGGCTATTCCGATTCCAAAGGCATGTTCGCGGCGCGCAAGGCGATCATGCATTACTGCCAGTCCAAGAAGATCATGGGCGTGGCGCTGGATGACATTTACATCGGCAATGGCGCATCCGAACTGATCGTGATGGCGATGCAGGGCTTGCTCAACACCGGCGACGAAGTATTGATCCCGACGCCGGACTATCCGCTGTGGACGGCGGCAGTGACGCTGGCAGGCGGCACACCGCGCCATTATGTCTGCGACGAGCAGAACGAGTGGATGCCGGACCTGGCCGACATGCGCAGCAAGATCACGCCGAGGACGCGCGCCATCGTCATCATCAATCCGAACAACCCGACCGGTGCGCTTTACTCCGATGAATTGCTGCGCGAAGTGGTGCAGATCGCGCGCGAACATGACCTGATCATCTTTGCCGACGAGATCTACGACAAGATGGTGTACGACGGCGCAACGCATACCGCGATCGCCTCGCTGGCCGACGACGTGTTGTTCGTGACGCTGAACGGCCTGTCGAAAAATTACCGCGCTTGCGGCTACCGCGCCGGCTGGATGGTAGTGTCCGGCGAAAAGAAGCACGCGCAGGATTACATCAACGGCCTGACGATACTGGCCTCGATGCGGCTATGTTCCAACGTGCCGGGGCAGTTCGCGATCCAGACCGCGCTGGGCGGTTACCAGAGCATCAACGACCTGGTCGCGCCGACCGGAAGACTGTGCAAACAGCGCGATCTCGCCTACAAGCTGCTCACCGAGATTCCCGGTGTGACCTGCGTCAAGCCCAAGGCCGCGCTGTACCTGTTCCCGCGCTTCGATCCCAAGATCTATCCGATCAAGGACGACCAGAAATTCATCCTCGAGCTGCTGGAAACCGAGAAGGTGCTGGTGGTGCAGGGCACCGGCTTCAACTGGATACACCCTGATCACATCCGCGTGGTGTTCCTGCCGAATGCCGATGACCTGACCGAAGCGGTCGGGCGCATCGCACGCTTCCTGGAGAATTACCGCAAGAAACACGGGACGGATAAATAATCCAGTCGTTAGTCGTTAGTTATTAGTGAAGCCAGAGTAATGGACAACATCAACTAGCGTCTAGCAACTAACGACTAATAACTAGGATTTACAAATGAAACCAATCAACGTAGGACTACTCGGTATCGGCACGGTAGGCGGCGGCACCTTCACCGTGCTGCAGCGCAACGCGGAAGAGATCACGCGCCGCGCCGGCCGCCCGATCCGCATCACTGTCGTGGCGGACAAGAATCTGGAGCTGGCCAAGAAAATAACCGGCGGCAAGTGCCGAGTGACTGACGATGCGTTCTCGGTGGTGAGCGATCCGGAAGTGGACATCGTCATCGAGCTGATCGGCGGCTATGGCGTGGCGAAGGAACTGGTGATGAAGGCCATCGCCAACGGCAAGCATGTCGTCACCGCGAACAAGGCGCTGCTCGCAACGCATGGCAACGAGATATTCAAGGCCGCGCAGGACAAGGGCGTGATGGTCGCGTTCGAGGCGGCGGTGGCGGGCGGCATCCCGATCATCAAGGCACTGCGCGAAGGCCTGACCGCAAACCGCATCGAGTGGATTGCCGGCATCATCAACGGCACCACCAACTTCATCCTGTCCGAGATGCGCGACAAGGGCCTGAGCTTCGACACCGTGCTGAAAGAAGCGCAGCGTCTGGGTTATGCCGAGGCCGATCCGACCTTCGACATTGAGGGCGTGGACGCGGCGCACAAGATCACGATCCTGTCCGCGCTGGCGTTCGGTATTCCGATGCAGTTCGACAAGGCCTACATCGAAGGCATCTCAAAACTGGATGCGATCGATATCAAATATGCCGAACAGCTCGGTTACCGCATCAAGCTGCTGGGCATCACCAAGCGCACGCCGGAAGGCGTCGAGCTGCGCGTGCATCCAACATTGATCCCGGCCAAGCGCCTGATCGCCAATGTCGAAGGCGCGATGAACGCGGTGCTGGTGCAGGGCGATGCAGTAGGTGCGACGCTGTATTACGGCAAGGGCGCGGGTGCGGAACCGACCGCCAGCGCGGTGATCGCCGACCTGGTGGACGTGACGCGCATGCACACCGC
>DHIV01000116.1:15774-29059 GCA_002403995.1 Gallionella sp. UBA4737
TTGCCGATGGACGAGGTGCAGACCAGCTACTACCTGCGCCTGCGCGTGCAGGACAAGCCGGGCGTGCTGGCCGACATCACGCGCATCCTGGCGGATGAGCAGATTTCGATCGACGCGGTGATCCAGAAAGAACCCGGCGAAGGCGAAGACCAGACCGACCTGATCATGCTCACCCACCTGACCCGCGAGAAGCGCATCAACGCGGCGATCAAGAAGATCGAAGCGTTGGGCGTGGTGGCAGGCAAGGTGACGAAGCTGCGGCTGGAAGAGCTTGGTAAGTGACATGGAGCAACATCGAGTTCTGTTCGATTCTCTGGAGTGGCAGAACTCGATTCATGGCGCAAGATTCAAGGTTTTCCGCAAAGGTTCAAAACAGCTACGCCTGGTTGAGTTCACGTCCGAGTTCGTCGAGCCGGGCTGGTGCGAAAAGGGGCATATCGGCTTCGTGATTCAAGGTGAACTCGAAATCGATTTTCACGGACACCTGGTGCGTTATCCGGAAGGCTCGGGAATCTTCATCCCGTCGGGAGCGGCAAGCGGTCATAAGGGTCGCTCGATTACACCCGCAGTCCTGCTGTTTCTGGTCGAGGATATATGATTTAGAGATCGTAGGGTGCAATAAGCGTAGCGCATTGCACCGAATGTTTGACCGTACATACGGCGCAATGCCCGTTGGTTATTGCGCCCTACTGATGATGAGGTAGTGCTCCAAATGAAATACATCTCCACCCGCGGCAACGCGCCCTCGAAAAACTTCACCGAAATCCTGCTCGGAGGCTTGGCGCCAGATGGCGGGCTGTATCTGCCGGAGCAATATCCGCAGGTGACGCGCGCCGAGCTGGATGCGTGGCGCGAGCTGCCCTATGCCGATCTTGCATTTGCTGTGCTGTCGAAATTCATCACCGACATTCCGGCTGCTGATCTCAAGGCCATCATCAGCAAGACCTATACGACCGCGGTGTACAGCAACGGCCGCGCCGATTCCGATTTCACGCAGATCACGCCGCTGCGCACGCTGGAGCCGGGTGTGCACATCCTCGAACTTTCCAACGGGCCGACGCTGGCGTTCAAGGATATGGCGATGCAGTTGCTCGGCAACCTGTTTGAGTACGCGCTGGACAAGCAGCATGCCGAGCTGAATATCCTTGGTGCGACTTCCGGCGACACCGGTTCCGCTGCCGAATATGCGATGCGCGGCAAGCGCGGCATCCGCGTGTTCATGCTGTCGCCGCATGGCAAGATGTCGGGCTTCCAGCGCGCGCAGATGTATTCTCTGCAGGATCCGAACATCTTCAACATCGCGATCAACGGCATGTTCGACGACGCGCAGGACATGGTGAAGGCGATATCCAACGACCATGCATTCAAGGCGAAATACAAGATCGGCACGGTCAATTCGATCAACTGGGCACGCGTGTCGGCGCAGGTGGTTTACTACTTCAAGGGCTACTTTGTCGCGACGAAATCGAACGACGAACAGGTCGCGTTCTCGGTGCCGTCCGGCAATTTCGGCAACATCTGCGCCGGGCACATCGCGCGCATGATGGGCTTGCCGATCGGCCAACTGATCCTCGCGACCAACGAAAACGACGTGCTGGACGAATTCTTCCGCACCGGCGTATACCGCCCGCGCGACACCAAGCACACTTACGAGACCAGCAGTCCGTCTATGGACATCTCCAAGGCCAGCAATTTCGAACGCTTCGTGTTCGACCTGGTCGGGCGCGATGGCGCGAAGGTACGCGAGTTCTGGAGCAAGGTGGACAAGGGTGGCGCATTTGATATCAAGGGCACGACTTATTGGGATGCGTTGCCGAAGTTCGGTTTTTCTTCCGGCAAGAGCACGCATCAGGATCGCCTGAAGACGATCCGCGAACTGTGGGAGGAATACGGCGTGATGGTCGACACCCACACCGCCGACGGACTCATGGTGGGGTTGGAGCAGCGCCGCCCCAACCTGCCGCTGATCTGCCTGGAGACCGCGCTGCCCGCCAAGTTCGCCGAGACCATTCAGGAAGCATTGGGTCGCGAACCGGAACGCCCCGCCTCGCTGCAAGGCATCGAGAAGCTGCCGCAACGCTGCGAATTGATGGATGCGGATGTGGTGAAACTCAAAGCGTTCATCGCGGCGAACGCGCCATGATATGGAGTGCAGCGACGTGTCGCTGCTTTGGAGTGCGGCGGCATGACGCCGCTTCTATTTGGAGTGCGCATAACCAGCGACTTGGCTGTCGTTTTTTGGCAGGCTAGTCGATTGGCTAGTAGTTGCATCAGACTCGTCTGCGCGATTTTTAAAACAAGCAGCGTCATGCCGCTGCACTCCAAAATTCACGCGCCGCCACACTGGTTGTTCGGACAAGGTATCTACATGGTGACGGCAGGGACTTACCAGAAATTTCCGCATTGGAATACGCCTGAGCGGCGCGATTTTTTCCTTGATGCATTGTTCGCGCGAGCTGTCGAGTTCGGTTGGCAGTTGCAGGCGTGGGCGGTGCTGCCTAATCATTACCATTTCATTGCCGCGTCGCCGGAAGATCCCAACACGTTGCGGAGATTTCTTGCCAAGCTGCACATGACAACGGCAAAGCAGTTGAACAAATGGGACAGTGCGCCGGGAAGAAAGGTCTGGTATCAATTCTGGGACAGTCACATCACTTTTGAGCGCTCATATCTGGCTCGGCTGAATTATGTCCATCACAATCCGGCGCATCATGGGTTGACGGATAATGCCTTGGAATATCGCTGGTGTTCGGCGAAGTGGTTTTCAGAGAATGCGCCATCGGCATTGGTGGCGACAGTGGAGAGTTGCAAGATGGACAAGCTTGAGGTGGTGGATGAGTTTTAAGTATGGAGTGCAGCGACGCGTTGCTGCCATTTTAAATAAACGCGCAGACGAGTCTGATGCAACTACTAGCCAATCGACTAGCCTGTCAAAAAACGACAGCCAAGTCGCTGGTTATGCGCACTCAAAATAAAACCGCGCAGTCATGCCTGCGCACTCCAAATAAATGACCAATCTCATCCTGCTCATCCTCTGTTTCATCGCGGGCATGTTGCTGCACCGCTTCAAGCGCATGCCGGTCAACACGCCGGCCGTGCTCAACAGTTTCATCATCCATGTTTCCTTCCCCGCGCTGGTGCTGTTGTCTGTGCACGACCTGAAGATCAGCGGTCATACAGGTCTGATGGCGGCGATGGCTTGGATATGTTTTGCGCTGTCGGTGGGTTTCTTCAGGCTGATCGGTCGCTGGCTGGATTTGCCGCGGCGCACGGTGGGTGCGCTGATACTGACTGGCGGATTGTGCAATACCTCCTACGTCGGATTGCCGATGATCGAGGCGTATTACGGACACCAGGGACTCGCCACCGGCATCATCGTCGACCAGCTCGGCTCCTTCCTGGTGCTTTCCACATTGGGTATCACCGTTGCCGGCATCTATTCGTCGGGGCGTCCCACCGTGAGTGAGATGGCCAAGCGCATCTTTCTGTTTCCGCCGTTCATCGCCTTGGTGATCGCGCTGTTGCTGATCCCTATGGAATATCCGGCATGGCTCACCATCGTGCTCAAGCGCATGGGCGATACGTTGGCACCGCTGGCGCTGCTCGCAGTCGGCTTTCAATTGCGTCTTGGCCATCTCGCGGGCAATGGCCGGAACCTGGCCATAGGCCTGACATTCAAGCTGGTGCTGGCGCCACTGGCATTGTTTTTGTTGTATGTGCCGCTGTTCGGCGCGCACGGGCAGGCCATACAGATCACCTTGTTCGAAGCGGCCATGCCGCCGATGATCACCGCCGCGATCCTCGCCACCGAACACGATCTCGATCCGCCGCTGGCGACGCTGATGGTAGCGGTGGGACTGGTGATCTCATTCGCGACGCTGACTACATGGTGGTGGCTGATGCAAGGCGTGTAAACAGATATCCGGAATCGGCCGTTTGGGTCAGACGGAAGAAGCCAACTTCATCTGTCTGTACTATTATGCGCATACTGACAGATATCTTTGGGAAGCCCCGTCAATGAAGCTATCAGTTATTCTGAATCAACATGCTTCTCTATTTTAAATAGCGCTGAACGTTGGGCCCGCCAAATAACTGTTAGCACAAATAGGAAAATCTATGGCCGAAGTAAATAAATTTGGGCTAAGTCGAAATATTCCGGATCCAATTAAGCGGGAAGTACGTCAAAGGTGTGGCTTCGGCTGTGTTGTTTGTGGTGCTGCTATTTACCAATATGAACATGTGGAGCCATTGTTTTCTGATGCCGAAACGCATGATCCAAATTGTATCGCGCTTCTTTGCGGTAGTTGCCATGATCGGGCCACACGTGGAATCTTATCTAAAGAAACAATCAAGCTGCAGGCTAAAAATCCAAAATGCCTTGAACAAGGATTTTCGTTTGGCCCTTTTGATCTCGGACAAACTCCACCCGAAATAATTTTTGGCACGCTCAAAGCGAAAAATATTGGGACTCTCATCAAGATTTATGGTGATGAGATACTCTCCATAGTTCCACCAGAACAAGAAGGATCACCATTTTTAATTAATGCATTCCTCAATGACAGGAATGGGAATCTTATTTTTGGAATTAAGAACAATGAGTGGATAACTCCAGCAGATAATTGGGATGTAGAGGTTATTGGGCAAAGGATAACTATCAGAATGAAACTTGGCGATATATTGCTTTGCCTTCGGAGTGATCCACCTCATCGGCTTATTATCGAACGGCTCGAGATGCTTCATAAAGGAGTGAAGATTTGTTGTGAAGAAAACCAAACAATCGAAGTGACTACACCTTCTGGCCAGCATTTCAAATCGAGTCAAATGGAAATAGAAGGGGCCAGGATTGGGGTTGAAGTTACAGATGCCGGCATGGGGATTGGTGTCGGCGGTGGGAGTGTTTATATCGGTGAAGCAACTTTCGGTAACAACCCATCAAATTTTCATCGTGCACCGTTACCACCTTTCAATATGAACACTTTTGGAAAAATAGGTCGAAATGAAAAGTGTCCTTGTGGTAGTGGGGAAAAATACAAGCGGTGCTGCGGTGTGATCAGATAATACCAGCGGATTTGTAAAAATCGTTGTTGATTTAATCTTTTAAAATCTGCGTCCGAGATTAATGACTGTACGGTTTGTGTCATAACTTGTCATACTCATGAACATCAGTTCCCAACATCCATCTCGTAGCATCACACTTGAAGCCCGCCGTTGGCTTATGGGAGGGCGTGTGCAGGGCGTGGGCTACCGTGCCTTCGTGTTCAATCTGGCTGAGCGTTTCGAGTTGAGCGGAGTAGTGCAGAATCTCACCGGCGAGGTGCTGGTGGAAGCACAGGGTGTTGCCTCGGCACTGGATGCTTTTGCTGCCGCGCTGGTTTCCGCTGCGCCGCCGCTGGCGCGCCCACAGGTCGTTTCATGCCAGCCCATTCCACTGCGCAAGTTGACCGGTTTTGAGATCCTGCTCAGCGCCGTGGCCGCGCAAGCCGATATCCACATTCCTCCGGATAATTATCTTTGCGACGATTGCCGCCGCGAGATGCTGGCTCCGAACGACAGGCGCTACCGCTACCCTTTCATCAACTGCACGCAATGCGGGCCGCGCTATACGCTGATCACGCGCATGCCTTACGACAGGCCGCACACCACGATGGCGGGATTCCCATTGTGCCTGCGTTGCCGCGCCGAATACGAAGATCCGCACAACCGCCGCTTCCATGCGCAGCCGCTGGCCTGCCCGGTGTGCGGGCCGCAGTTGAGTTTCGTTGCGGCGCATCAACGCGCTCATAAAAGTGTCGGGGGCGATGCGGCGCTGGATGCCTGCATTGCGGCATTGCGGCGCGGCGAGATCGTCGCGGTGAAAGGCATAGGCGGCTATCACCTGGTGTGCGATGCGCTCGACCCGTTAGCCATTGCGCGGCTGCGCGCCAGCAAGCATAGGCCGCACAAACCGCTGGCGCTGATGTTCCCGTGGCAGGGTGAAGACGGATTGCAGCGCGTGCGCGCAGAATTGCAGCTCGACGCGGTAACGCAAGCAGCACTGTGCGATGCAGCGCGTCCCATCGTGCTGATTCCGCGGCGCGCAGATTCGACCTTGCCGGATTCCATTGCGCCGGGACTGAACGAGATCGGCGTGATGCTGCCCTACAGTCCGCTGCATCATTTGCTGCTGGAAGGTTTCGGATCGCCGCTGGTCGCCACTTCCGGCAATGTCAGCGGCGAGCCGGTGCTGACCGACAACACTGGGGCCGAGACACGTCTGAGTAATGTTGCGCAAGCCTTCCTGCACCATAACCGCCCTATCGCGCGCCCGGCTGACGACAGCGTGCTGCGCATCATCGCGGGAAAGCCGCGCCTGCTGCGCGCCGGGCGCGGCATCGCGCCGCTGGAGTTCGACTTGCCGTTCAGCTTGCCGCAGCCGCTGCTGGCGGTGGGCGGCCACATGAAAAATTCCATCGCATTGGCCTGGAATAATCGCGCGGTGCTTTCGCCGCATATCGGCGACCTCGATGCGCCGCGCAGCCTGGAGATATTCGAGCAGGTGATCGCGGACTTGCAGCAACTGTACAGCGTCAAAGCACAAGCCATCGTTTGCGACGCGCATCCCGGCTATGCCAGCAGCCGCTGGGCAGCGAAACAGGACTTGCCGCTGTATCGTGTGCAGCATCACCATGCGCATGCTTCAGCTCTGGCATTTGAAGGTGGACAGGGAAAAACCTGGCTGACCTTCACCTGGGATGGCGTGGGCCTGGGCGAAGACGGCACACTGTGGGGCGGCGAGGCACTGCTGGGTCGTCCCGGCAAATGGAAGCGCGTCGCCAGTTTCAAGCCGTTCTGCCTGCCCGGCGGCGAACGCGCCGGACGCGAGCCGTGGCGCTCCGCTGCGGCACTGTGCTGGGAGAGCGGTCTGGCTTGGCAGTCGAATGCACGCGATGTCGTGTTGTTGAAGAGCGCGTGGCAGCATGGTCTGAATGCGCCGGTCACCACTGCGGCGGGCCGCTTGTTCGACGCCGCGTCCAGCCTGCTCGGGTTGTGCGATATCGCGAGCTACGAAGGACAGGGGCCGATGTTGCTGGAAGCTGTAGCCCAGAATGATTTTGAATCGCGAGATGCCGAAGCAATAGGCTTGCCGCTGCACGAAGACGAGAATGGTTTGCTTGTCGCCGACTGGACTCCGCTGTTGCATGCATTGCGACGCGACGAGGTGCCGGTGGCACAACGCGCGATGCAGTTTCACCTGAGCTTGGCTCATTCCATCGTCAAGCAAGCACAACGCATCCATGCACGCACTCCGTTCGATGCGGTGGGTTTGACCGGCGGCGTGTTCCAGAACAAACTGCTGGCCGAGCTGGCGATGCAGCAACTGGGGGCTGCCGGTTTCGAAGCATATCTGCCGCAACAGGCGCCGTGCAATGACGGCGGTCTGGCGCTTGGCCAACTGATAGAGGCCGCGTCAAAAAATATTAGCCGTTAAACTGTAGGTGCGGGCCATGCCCGCGAGAAATTGGTCGCGGGTACGAAAAACTCTTGTCCGGGCACCCGCATGGCCCGCTCCTACGAATTCTCGACGTTTTAATTTGGAACTGGAATAACAGACTTTCCCTGCAATCAATGAATCTTGGTTTATGGATGACACACATATAAGCCTGGCGCACGGCAACGGCGGGCGCTACATGCGCGAGCTGATCGAGGAATTATTCGCGCGCCATCTCGGCAATCCGCTGCTCAACGTGAATGTGGATGCTGCAGCGCTGCCCGCACTGGAGGGCGAGCTGATGGTGACCACCGACGGCTTCACGGTACAGCCGCTGGAATTTCCCGGCGGCACGATCGGTTCGCTCGCGGTGCACGGCACGGTGAATGATCTCGCGGTATCGGGCGCTGTGCCGCATTACCTGACGCTGAGCGCCTTCATCGAGGAAGGCTTCGAGATCGCGCAACTGGAACGCATCGTCATCAGCCTTGCCCATGCCGCGCGCGAGGCGAACGTCGCGGTGGTGGCGGGCGATACCAAGGTGGTGCGGCGCGGCGAAGGCGGCGGCTTGTATCTCTCCGCCACCGGCATCGGCGTGCGGCCAAAACATCTGCAACTCGGACTCGATCATATCCGGCCCGGCGATGCGGTGCTGGTGAGCGGCCCGGTGGGCGACCACGGCATCGCGGTGATGCTGGCGCGCGAGCAGTTTGGTTTGCATGGCGAATTGTTGTCGGATGCGGCGAGCGTGCTGCCGCTGACGCAGGCACTGCTGCCGTTGGGCGGCCTGCGCTTCATGCGCGACCCGACGCGCGGCGGCCTGGCCACGGTGATGCACGAGATCTGCCGCGCCACGCAATTGCAGGTGCGTTTGCATCAACCTGCCATCCCGGTGCGCGAGCAGGTCACGGCAGTGTGCGAGATACTGGGCTACGATGCGATGTATCTGGCCTGCGAGGGGCGCGTGGTGGCAGTGGTCGAAGCGTCGCAGGCGAACGACGCGCTGGCGCGCTGGCAGGCATTGCCGCAGGGACGCGATGCCGCGATCATCGGCAGCGTCAGCGGGGGCCGCGCGCACGCGGTGCTGGAAACCGAACTGGGCGGCGAACGGATGCTGGAAGAACTGGAAGACGATCCGCTGCCGCGGATCTGCTGAGTGTCAGTTAGTTGAACCCACCAACCAAACCAGAAATTCGATTTTCCATAAGACAGAAATACCACGTAATGCTAAGGGGAAGCGGGATTATCTTTCGGCTCAGCACCGAGGGCCCGCGCGAGCAACCACCACGCGAGCAGCGCGAGCAGGAGCGGGTAGTACTGGATGATGATTGAGTAGAATATTTTGGCGCCCAGGATATGCTGGTTGGCCACTTGAATGAAGGCCAGCGCGATCAACAGCGGGGCCGCACCGATGTTCGTGCGGCAGAAAGCGACATAGGCAGGCAACAGCACGATTATGTAGGCGTAGTCCGGAAGGCGCGGCATCAGCACTGCGTAGGTGAGGCAGGCGAACAGGATGGCGCTTCGGCCATCCACGGCGGGTGCCCGCCGCAAAGCTCGAAGCGAGAGGGCAAGCACCGCGCATGCTGCGACCGCATACAGCAATAAGGGGAGCCATGCGGGCAGGACGAGGCCAGTCTCGTTCCTGAGGGCTTGGCGGGTGAATTCCCACACACTGAGCAGCGTCGGGTTCATGGCACCGACAAGCATAAAGTGTTTATTGAGGTTCTGCGCAAGACCCGCTGCCGCACCAGGGATGGCGAGATAAGATGCAGCCGCAACGAGGCCGAACAGGCCCACGGTAACCCCCACCAAGAGGAATGGCCGCTTAGGGCGAAGCGAGGGAACAAAGAGCAACCCGAGAAACAGCAACGGCGTCAGCTTGAACAGGGCAGCGGCGGCCGTCAATGCGCAAAACACAGCGTGCCGGCCGGCAAGGAGCGCAGCGAAGCCGACCCAGAGAAGGAATTGCTCGATGATCGAAACGTTTCCCACATGCATGTCGATGTAGGCGGGACTGTTGAATGCCAGCAGGCCGAACCACAGAAACACCGGGTCGAAGCGTCGCAGGAAGAGTGCCGACCACATGGCGAACAGCCCGACAAGCATCGCGGCCTTCACCGTCAGGTAAAGCATGGAGGCATCTTCAAAGCGCAGCTGGATCAGCGGTTCGAAGACGTAGATGGCCATCGGAGGGTAAACGAAAGGATAGTCAAAGAGGGTCGATGATCTGGGGCGATCGGCGATGGTATTGAGCACCTCGAGGCTGTAGGGATCAAGCCCGAGGGAGTGGGCGCGCGCGGCGAGATAGTAGGTCCAGAAGTCGTGGAAATCATGCACTCTGCCGGCGAACATCGGTTCAAAGCACGCGATCGCGTAAAGCACGAAAAGAACCGTCAGAATTACACGGTAACGGCTCAGCATGAAAAGAAAGGGGTCATTTTGGTTCTTCCTAACGAAGCTGTAGAAAATGTATCTTGATTACCGAATCTTGCCGTGTATCAAATTGAATAGCAAGTTCGGCTGTTTGTCACCGGCAAATTCCGTCGAAATAATTCTTTCAACACCACTTTAAGCAGAATTATTGGAGCCATTAAACCGCTATTATTGAAGATTACATATTTGAAGACGGTGCCTCCGCATTTAGTAAGTCGGGCTACGCCCGACGCGGCGGGCAGAGCCCGCCCTACGGGAAATCGCTTAACAGTCACGAATTTTGTAAAATGCAATAGAGTAGCTTGGGTCGTTTGTGGAGCTTCTATGAGGGCAGTGTTTTTGAACAGAATAGGCACTTACTTGCACTTCATTTACCTAAGCGGCCATTAAACTTTGAAATTGGTGCTCCCGAGTTATGAGTGCTCTCAACTTTGGCTATTACTGATTTAATTTCTCGTGGGTGCGCTTCATCGCGCTGGCGGCAATGTGGCATAAAGCACCGAGGAATATTGGTGCCAATTCCCCAAAAATCCTGAACTCGAAGAGATTGCCAACCACAAACATGCCTGTAACAAAACAAGGGATGATGAAGACTGTGGCACGAATAAACCTATCGTCAATTTTATTCCACAGGAAAATCAAGGGTAGCCACAGGAATCCCATAAAGCTGGTCATATTCACGAAACTGTTCCAGCGCATAAATAACATGGCATTCATATACAAACGGCTAGATTGTATTGTGCCGGGCAATCCCTTTTGTAAAATGTTTTCATTCAGGGAGTACATGCCTGCTCCCGGGTTGTTTCTAAAAATATAGGCAAGCCATAGCTTTATCGCGAACACCAGCATAATTTGTCCAAAGATGTGCAAGACAAAAATGCGACGATCAATCTGGCTGTACTGACTGAAAGCAAATGCCAAAAGCAAAAAAGCGATTGTTTCACGGTTAAACATCCCAATTGCCAGCACGACGTAGTACTGCCAGTATTGTCTGCCATGCAGAAAGAACAAACCAAGCGCAAATAAAAGGATAGACGCACTATCGCTGGCATAGTAGGCCCGGCTCCAGGGCAAGTTTATATAAAGAAACGGATATAAGTAGAAAACCCCCAAGGCAAAAACCAATGCAAGCCAACCGTTTTTGCAAATTCTGAAGAGATATGCATACAGTGTGAGCGTAGTGAGAAAAACCACCAGGGTTTCGTAAATCCTTATCAAAGGGCGTGTGGACGGCAGTTGGAGCCATGTTGCAACATGGTCAATCAACCAGGGCATGAGGATGCGATATTGAAATGGGGTTGAAGATATCCCCTGGCTTGTTGATTTCAACGCTTCCATTTGGGGATTCTGCAGGTAAAAGTCTCGCAGAAAGCCCATATATAACGACATGAACGCAGCAATAACGATTAGAGTTATTACAGGTCGTGATTGAGCGCGCATATTCTTATACCGATAGATCGCATAACTTAACAATCTTCATTTTCCTCGTCAAAGTAACATGTGGGACTATACATATTTAACCTGCAATCTAGCAGCTAAATCCATATTCTGCTAACGAAAAAAACTCTGGTTCGATTGCAGTTCTATCTCTATGCCGATCTTCGGCTTTTGGCACAAAGCTGACTCCCGTTTCCCCATAATACTTCAAGATTGCCGCTCAAATTCCAGCTCCGCTATCAGTACATGCGGTATCGGAACAGCCGACCGGCGATACTGAACGCAACCATGCCTATCAATGCCATCGGCCTGCGCCTTGCTGATTTCCTCGGGCCGGCTGCCCGCCTCCAGGCGCGAGACCACCTGCCGCTGCGATGCCAGCTGAGCCTGCTGCAGATCGACATTGCCATAGAGCGTCAATTCATCTGAGCTGGCCGCGCGGAGGTTACTGAAAAACCAGGCTGCACCGGATGTTCCCAAGACGGCCACAGCGACAAGGGGAGTGAAGATTTTTCGTTGCACAACCATTTGGCGCTTTCGAATATGCCCACCATGACCCTGTGTATGGCCATTGTTGATTCTCGGCGGACAAATTTGATGCAAACTGGATGAGCGCCGGCTTTGCTGCTCCAGGGACGCGGTGCCGTCGGGTTAGAGGATTTGCAAATTCCCGATTAGAGGTTCAACATTGCCTGTGTGTTAACGCCCATCCGATGCGTGGAATCAAAGTCAGAGGTCCGCCGTGCATGAAATGTCGATCGCAGAGAGCGTGCTGCAAATCATTGAAGACACGGCACGGGCCGAGGGATACGCCAAGGTCAACGCGGTGTGGCTGGAAATCGGCCAGCTGGCCGGCGTGGAAAAGGAGTCGCTGCGATTCTGCTTTGATGTGGTGACGCGCGACAGCGTTGCCCGGGATGCGCGGCTGGAGATCATCGAGACCGCCGGGCAGGGCTGGTGCATGGAATGCGCCCGCAGTGTGGCATTGTCGGCACTTTATGAACCCTGTCCGAATTGCGGCAGTTTTCAGATCGAGGTGACAGGCGGTGAGGAAATGAGAGTAAAGGAGTTGGAAGTCGAATAAACCTGAAAACGACTATTGATCCACGAAAGACACGAAACAAATCATATGTTTCATTCATTGAGTTCTTTACCTTTCAGATAATGATCGACAGCTTGGTATCAATGAATAGTTTCGTGCTTTTGGTATTTTTCGTGGACCGATTTCTCTTCCTACGATAAAGGAGCAGATATGTGTATGACATGCGGATGCGGGAAGGGCCAGACACTCATTGGTGGCCATGCGCCCGCAAGACAGCGCAAACCCGGCGAGGTTATGCGCTATCGTGCGCGTGAAGAGGGTGCGGCACATGTACATGCGCACGACCGCACGCATGGCAACTCACCTGCTCGCGACACTATGGATTTTGGCGCGGGGCCGGCAGGCGCGCATGTGCCCGGCATGACTCAGTCACGCATGGTCAAGATCGAGCGCGACATACTCGCGAAGAACAACGATTATGCCGGGCAGAACCGCCGCTACTTTTCCGCGCACGGAATCTTCGCGCTCAATCTGGTTTCCAGCCCCGGCTCCGGAAAAACCACATTGCTGGTGAAAACCATCGCAGCGCTGAACGGCGCACTGACGCTCGCGGTCATCGAGGGCGACCAGCAGACCGACAACGATGCCGCACGCATCCGCGCCGCCGGCGCGCCAGCACTGCAGATCAACACCGGCAAGGGCTGTCATCTGGATGCGCACATGGTCGGGCAGGCGATGCAGCGGCTGGGACTGAAAGAGGACAGTCTGCTGCTGATCGAGAATGTCGGCAACCTGGTTTGTCCCGCGGGTTTCGATCTGGGTGAGGCGCACAAGGTGGTGATCTTTTCGGTGACCGAGGGCGAGGACAAGCCGCTCAAATATCCCGACATGTTCCGCGCCGC
>DHIV01000024.1 GCA_002403995.1 Gallionella sp. UBA4737
GATTCCGCGAGCCTGCTGAAAGATGACATATTGCGTGCGCGTGCGCAGGGCAAGATCGATTCGGCCAAGCGTATTGCCGATCAATTGAAATCGGTGCAAGCGACAGGACGCATCGTGATTGAGCTGTCCGATATCAAGAAATTGAAGGGGACGCCGTTTGATATAGCGTTGCGCGACGGAGATAAATTGATTGTGCCCCAGCGTCCTGATCAAATCATGGTTCTCGGCGAGGTATACAACCAGACGGCCTTTGTTTACCGCGACGGGATGAAACGTGATGATTATCTGGCCATGGCCGGTGGCCCGGACCGGAATGCCGATACCGAACATGTGTACGTCGTGCGCGCCAACGGCATGGTCGATGCGGGAAAGAAGGGATGGTTCGGCAACGACACCACATCCACCTTGGAACCGGGCGATACCATCGTCGTGCCGCAGGATGTCGCGCAATTCAATATGCTTGATTCAGCATTGGATTGGTCCAGAGTGGTAATGCAGTTTGGTGTTTCCCTGGCTGCGATGAAAACAATCGGGGTGTTCCATTGAGCGAGCTTGACAACAAAATTGCCCATGGTCATGTGCAGGATCGGGCTGGTCGAAATGACAAGGCATTGTCATCCCGAACGCCAAAGCATTGTCATCCCGAACAAAGTGAGGGATCTTGGTTTTGTGCGTATCCCCATGTTAAAACGCTTAATGAACTTTCTGGCTTGAATAAAACGCGCAAAGAGGGCATCAATTGAACAACCAGAATGACGAAACGAATGCACGCAGCTTACAGGGCGCAGAGGATGAAATCGACCTGCTGGAACTCTGGCGTGTGCTGGTCAAAAACAAGCTCATGATATTGGCGGCTATGTTTGCAGCGGCGCTGCTGTCCGCAGGGATTTCCCTGTTGATGCACAACATCTACCGTGGTGAAGTGTTGCTCGCGCCGGCGCAAAGCGGCGACAACAAATCAAGCGGCTTTGCTTCGGTGCTGGGTGGTCTGGGGGGTCTGTCTTCACTGGTGGGCGTCACGCTGAGCGGTGGCAGCACCGAACAGAATCTCGCCGTCCTTCAATCGCGAGAGTTCCTGTGGAATTTCGTGCAGGAAAAAAAGCTCATGCCTATCCTGTTCGAAGATGATTGGGATGCAGAACATAAAAAATGGAAAGAATCCGATCCGAAAAAACAGCCGGGGGAGATGGATGTCTATCGCCTGTTCAATAAAAACGGGGTACTGGATATTCAGAATGATAAAAAAACTGGGCTGATCACAGTCGCGGTTGATTGGAAAGATCCAGCGCTTGCCGCAGACTGGGCGAACTCTCTGGTGGAGCGGTTGAACCAATATCTCGCCCAGAAAGCCATTGCGCGCAGCGAAAGCAATCTCAAATATCTGAATGAACAATTAATGAGCACCCAGATCGAAGAAATGCGCAAGACCCTGTTCGACCTGATTGCCAACGAGCAGAAGAGTGTCATGCTGGCGAAAACCCAAAAGGATTTTGCCTTCAAAGTGCTCGACCCCGCCGTCGAGCCGGATAAAAAGGTCAAACCCAAACGTTTTCTCATCGTCATCCTCACCACGTTCGCCGCGGGATTTCTGGCAATCCTCTACGCCTTCATCAAGGAAGGCATTGCCAAGCGGCGCGAGGAAGAATCTGCGCGGGAAATATCAGCGACATGAGAGTAATCTTTGTTGGTGGCCGCAACAAATGGGCAAATGGCGGTTATCCGCCTGGAAAGCTGATTATCTCTGTTACTGATCGCTCTGAGTTGAAAGAAAATGAGGTTTATTTATGAAAGCAGTCATTCTTGCCGGCGGGTTGGGCACGCGTATAAGCGAAGAAACTTCTACCCGGCCCAAACCGATGGTCGAGACCGGCCGCATTGCATCACCAGGGTATCTGACAGCCGATGGATACGCTGCGTGGCAAGATGCGTATAGAAGAGTTGCGGCAATCTGGCAAGGCGCTGCGTTCGTGCGCAAATACATGTTCGGCGGCATCGATGATGCGCATGAGATCGAAGATCACACCGGCCTCGCGGTATTTGCCAGCGTGCCCAGCAGCGAAAAGCAAGTCAGCCTGTACGAGAAGATCCAGGCCAAGGCGACGGGCATGTTCGTGCTGGAAAATGTCGATACCCACGATGCCGCCATCGAAAGCCTGCGCAGCTTCCGCACCGCGCTGCAGTTTGCAATGCTGGATGCCAAAAACAACCGGGTCATGATCACCGGCCCGACACCGGGGCTGGGAAAATCGTTCGTCTCGGTGAATACCGTCGCGGTGCTGGCTGCTTCCGGAAAGCGGGTATTGCTGATCGACCTTGATCTGCGCAAGGGCCATATCAACCAGTATCTCGGTGTAACCCGTGACAACGGCATGGCGGAATTGCTGGCGGGGGAGCGCACTTTTGTTCAGGTGGTGCGCCGCAACATTCTGCCCAACCTGGATTTTATCCCGACCGGTGCGTTGCCCTCTGCGCCGCATCTATTGCTGCAGCATGGCAACCTGAAGCAATTCCTGGAAAAAGTTTCTGCCGAATATGATCTGGTCCTGCTGGATACCCCGCCGGTGCTGGCGGTGACCGACGCAACCGTGCTGAGCGAGCATGTCGGCACCAGCATTCTGGTGGCCAGAGAGGGTATCACCACGCTGGGAGATTTGAACGAAACCGTGAAACGCTTCACACAGGTTGGTGCGAAGGTGACCGGTGTGGTGTTCAACGCAGTGCGCCCGCGCCCCGGCAAGTATGGTTACAGCTACGGCAAGTATCGCTATTCCGGTTATGCCTATGAGCAATATACTAAGGGCACACAAGTTGAGTGAACTCCGTCTGACAGAATGATTCGCAAAATAGGCTTATCGACGCCATCATCAGAAATTGAATTGCATAGAGGCACACCGCTGGCATCAAAATATTTATTGAACAGGAACACCAAATGAAAGCAGTCATTCTTGCAGGGGGCTTGGGTACACGGATCAGCGAAGAAACTTCCACGCGGCCAAAGCCCATGGTGGAGATCGGCGGCAAGCCGATCCTGTGGCACATCATGAAAACCTATTCGGCACATGGCATCAACGAGTTCGTGGTGTGCTGCGGCTACAAGGGTTATGTCATCAAGGAATATTTCGCCAACTATTTTTTGCACATGTCGGATGTGACTTTCGATATAGAGCATAACAAAATGGTAGTCCATCAGCGTCATGCTGAACCGTGGAAGGTAACTCTGGTGGATACCGGAGAGGACACGATGACTGGCGGTCGTCTGAAGCGTGTTGCCGAGTTCGTTAAAGATGAAGAGGTTTTTTGCTTCACTTACGGCGACGGGATCGGTGACGTGAACATCACCGAACTGGTGGCTTTTCACAAGGCGCAAAACGTCAAAGCCACACTGACTGCAGCAATACCGCCGGGACGTTTTGGCGCGTTGGACATGGTAGGCAATAAGATCAATAATTTCCGCGAAAAGCCAAAAGGCGATGGCGCGATGATTAATGCCGGTTTCTTCGTGCTGTCGCCGAAGGTCATCGACTATATCGCTGATGACAGCACAACATGGGAACGAGACCCGCTGGAGCGTCTGGCAGCAGAAGGTAATCTGGCGGCGTTTCACCATAACGGATTCTGGCAGCCGATGGATACGCTGCGCGACAAGATGCATCTCGAAGAGTTGTGGCAATCCGGCAAGGCGCCGTGGAAGGTGTGGTAGTGAATTCGGCATTCTGGAAGGACAAGCGCGTCCTGTTGACCGGGCACACCGGCTTTAAAGGTGGCTGGCTGTCGCTCTGGATGCAATCCATGGACGCGCAGGTGATGGGTTATGCACTCGCACCGCCGACCAATCCCAGCTTGTTTGAGGTCGCCGAGGTTGGCAAAGGCATGACCAGCATCATCGGCGACATCCGCGATCTGGCGCATCTGCGTAAGGCATTTGCCGAGCACAAACCGGAGATCGTGATCCACATGGCGGCACAACCGCTGGTGCGTTATTCCTATATCGAGCCGGTCGAAACTTATTCCACCAACGTGATGGGCACG
>DHIV01000061.1:0-2272 GCA_002403995.1 Gallionella sp. UBA4737
CTCCCGCAAGCGGGAGAGGGGGCGTGATAGCCAGCGGCAACACAGCCACATGGCCGGACAAGCCAGTGTGCTCGGCCGTGTGCGGCTCGAAATCCACGAAACCTTCCGGGTGTCCGGCGAACACGGCATTGACGGCATCCAGCACGGCGGGCGCGTTACGCCATGTGTGGTTGTTGCTCTGTTCATGCGCGGCAAAATGTTCCTTCAGATACTCGCGCGCCACGCCGAACAGCCGCGCATCGGCACGGCGGAAGCGGTAGATGGATTGCTTGGGGTCGCCGACGATGAATACCGTGGGTTGCGAGTCGACCGCTACCGCCGCATCGAACCACGCGCGCATGATCTGCCACTGCAAGGGGTTGGTATCCTGGAACTCGTCCAGCAACACATGGCGGTAGCGGCTGTCTAGCTTGTACTGCATGGTCTCGGCGTGTTCGCTCTGTTGCAGCAAACGGCACAACTGCCATTCCAGATCGGAGAAATCCATCTGCTGCTTTTGCTGCTTCAATGCCTGATAGCGCTCCAGGAATGCGACACCGCAATGCAGCACCGCCTCGTTCAGGCGATACGCCTGCTGCTCGGCGAGCGTGTCGCGCACGTCTTGCAGGCTGGCTTGCAGGTTGTTCAACGCAACGGCGAACGTATCGGCATTCTGGTTCTTGGTGGCCTTCATCTTGCGCGGCTCATCAGCCTGGGTGAACAGCAGCGGCCACACTTTATCGAAACGGTCTTCCGGCGGGGTGTCCGTCCATGCTCGCTCCAGCTCGCCCGCTTTTGCCTTTTGCGTCGGCGTTCCATCACCCGCAAATTGATGCACGAATGCGAACAATATCTCTTCGCTATTGCCGCACATGCCCCAGTCCGCAACCGGATCGAACTCCATGTCCACATCAAGATCGGCGCGCAAGTTATCCAGCGCAAATGTCAGTGCATCCGCCTGCCCCTGGGTGTAAGCCCACCACTCGGCGCGTTTGGCGAGGAAGTTGAACAGCAGCTTGCGCGTGTTGTACAGACCGCACTCGCCGAACAGCCATTGCATGTGCTGCGCTTCAGAACTATCCGGCTGCTTGCGCATCTGCTCCAGCAACTCTTCCCACGCCTCTTCCTGCGCACTGCCTGCGCGTTCCAGCAGAGTCATGCCCTGCATCACGTCGGCATTCAGCGGCGCGCGCTGCATGACTTGCATGAACCAGCCATGGAAGGTGCTGATGGTGATGCACGGCTGAGCCAGCAGCACGTTGCCGTACAGGTTGCGTGCGCGTTGCAGTTGCGCGTCACTCAAATTTTCAATCCCGCGTTCGGCGAAAAACTGGCGCAGGAAGGCATCTTCCTTCATCGCCAGATCGCGCAACCACAATTGCAAACGCGCCTGCATCTCCTGCGCGGCCTTGCGCGTGAAGGTGATGGCGAGTATCTGCGATGGCTGCGCGCCATCCAGCAACAATCGCACGATGCGCGACACCAGCAGCCAGGTCTTGCCGCTGCCCGCGCAGGCTTCGACGACGGCACTGCGTTTCGGATCGAGGGCGAGGTGGTTAGTCACGGGCGCTCACCACGAAGAAAAAGCAAAACCCCCTCTAGCTCCCCCTTGCCAGGGGGAGGACATGAACGCTCCTCCCCTGACAAGGGGAGGCTGGGAGGGGTTTGAATCTTCTTATTCATTTCTTATCTACCACTCCCCTTTTCTGCACACACCGCGCATCTCACAGTAAATACAGGCTTGATCGATGCCGTTCGCCGGCAATCCAGCACCGCCGCGTATGCTGCCCATCACTTGCACCAGTCGTTCTGCATTGAGCTGAGCCAGTTGCGGAACATCGTGCCTGGGTTCCACCAACTTCACTTTGCCATTCTCGATGCTGACGAATGCGGCATCCGCTGCTTCATGCGCGTAGGCATAGCAAGCCAATTGCACATCTTCGCCAGGCTCCAGCAATTTATTGCGCAGCACCTGGTCGCTCTGTGTCTTGTAATCCAGTACGCGTTTCTCTTCCTCTCTCACATCCAGTCTGTCTATGCGTCCGCGCAGGCGCACGCCTTCCAGCTGCCAATCGAACGTGCTCTCCGCCTCGGCATAGCGCCAGCCCTGCGCTTCGTTCTCCGTCTGCCAATCAAGATAGGCCGGCAACGATGCAAACCAGCGCGCCAGCCAGGCACGCGCGGCGAAGTCCTGTTGCAGCAAGTCAGCGAACACTTCTTCGCTGATCTGGCGCAAGGCGGCTTCGAGTTCAGCGGCATGATGTCCGGTCACTTGCGGATAGCGCTCATGGAA
>DHIV01000061.1:2544-3550 GCA_002403995.1 Gallionella sp. UBA4737
GGATTCAGGCGCAGGATGTGCCGCGCATAGAATTGATAGGGGCAGGCCACTAGCGAGTTGTAGGCGCTGATGGATACACTAGTCGGCACTGACTCCTGCGCAACACTCGGGGCCGGTTGCACGGATAGCGGCAGATCGACCGTGCGCGCTTCTTCTGCCGCGAGGTAGTGATGCAACTCGCGCTCGCTCAGGTCATCGCCGTAAGCCAGATCATGCAAGTCGCGCAGCATCTCCAGGTAAGAACTGAGCAACCCTTTCTCGCCGTTCCTGTCCTTTTGCCAGGTGACCAGCACGCAATCGTTCAGCATCAGCAGCGCCAGTAGGTCATCGCGCTGCCGCGCGGCGTGCGTGCTGCGCGTGGGCAGGTCAAGGCTGCCGCGCACCGCATCGTTGAACCAGCGCCCGCCGTCCGCCACGCTGGGCAGATGGCCCGCATCGCAACCCAGCAGCAACACCGCGTCGAAAACACGCCAGCGCGTCGCAGCCAAATGGGTGAAGCGCACCGGGCTGTCTATGCCACTGTCGAGGTAGGTCTGCGTATCCAGTTGCTGCGCCAGCCAGCGCCGCCACTCGACGAAACGGTAACGCCCTGCGTCGCCCGCCAATTCCTGTTGCCAGGTCTCCAGCGCCTGCAGCAACCGCATCCCCGCATCGTCCGGTTGCAGGCCGGTGTCGATGGCCAGCACGCGCAGGCTTGCGCGCAACGCAGCCAGCCAGTCAGCCAGCGTTTTTTGTTTGTTCTGCTCCAGCAGCGCAGCGGCCTGACGCAGGCGCGCCAGGGGTTGATGCAACGTCACTTCGTGCCCGGCAAGCACGACGAATTTCTCCAGCCCGGACACCACGCCCTGTTTGCGCAGCAGTTGCTCCAGTTGGTACACCGCCGACTTGCGTTCGGAGCCAGCCATGTCGGCAAAGATGAACGGCGACTTGAGCAGGTCGAGCAGGTCGTGATGATAGAAATCGCTTTGCAGCGCGTCCAGCCAGCGCATCAGCACCGTGCTCACCG
>DHIV01000061.1:3701-7767 GCA_002403995.1 Gallionella sp. UBA4737
AGCGCATCAGCACCGTGCTCACCGACAGCGTGGCGAAGGTCCAGCCGGTCTCGTCCGCCACCAGCACTTCGGCGCGCTCCAGCAAGGCGCGCATGCGCCTCGCTACCATGCGGTCTTGCGCCACGATGGCGATGTCGCGTTTGCCCTCATTCAACCAAAGGCGCACTTGCATCGCGGCGGCGCGCGCTTCCTGTTCGAGACTGGTTGCAGCGAAAAAACGCAGTGTGCCGCCAAGCGGCGGGGTGTCATGCAACTGCGTGGCTTTGGCGCGCAGATCGAGCGTGTCATCGGCAGACAACGCCGTGCGGATGAATCCCGCGCGCGATGAGATTTCTGCTTCGTTCCGCAGCACCCGCAAGGAGTACGCCGGTGGGTGCCCCGCTGCTACGCAGCGACCCTCCCGCAGGTCGAATACTGTCACCTCGGCACGTTCGGCATATTCATCCAGGAAACGTTGCTCAAGCGCATTCCAATCGGAAGTGCGCAACACGAACAAGGGTTGTTGCGCCTGTGCCGCCAATTTCGCCAAACGCAGCTGGTAAGCGCGTGCGGCATCAAGCTCGTTGCCGGCCTGCATCGCGTGCCACAGCTCGAACACCAGCCGCGCCTCCAGTTGCAGCGTGCTGTTCTGCCGCGCCTGATAGGCTTGCTGCATAGCGGCGGCGAAAGTTTCCGCGTCGTCCGGCAGCGCAGCGAGCGAGTGCGTCAACTCATCGAACAGCGCCAGCAACTCCTGCGTCATGCTCCACAGGTCTGCCTGCTCGAACCACTTTTGTTTGCGCAACTGCTGATACAGCAACGCGCTGCGCTGGCTATCCGTAATGATGGGAGCGTCGAGTACGACGCCTTGCGCCCAGTCTCTGAGCGTGGCCATCTTCGGCAACAGCAGGGTGGATTGTGATACTGCACCCAATGCTTGCGCAAGCGGCTGGGCAACATGGTAGTTGGGCAACAGGATCGTTACCCCGCGCAGATCGGGAATTTGGTGCGTGTGCTGCGCCAGGATGTGGCGCGCGACATTATCAAAAAAAACAGCGGACGCGGTTTGCGTGCCGCTGTTTTTTATTGGTTCCATAGCGCCTATTCCGATTTTGGATCAAACGTGCATTTTGCAGGACGGGCTGCGCCCGCCGGATCAGGTTGCCGGGCGCAGCCCGACCTGCGATTGCCTTGCTTCTGAAATGGAATCAGCGTTCAAGGAGATGCCGCTTATCCTTGACCTTGGCCCACTCATCGGCATCAGCGGGGGCGTCGATCTTTTCGACGATGACTTTCCAGGTCTTGGACAACTCGGCGTTCAGCGCGATGAAATGTCGCTGATCCTCCGGCAAATCATCCTCGGCATAGATCGCCTCTACCGGGCATTCCGCCACACACAGGGTGCAATCGATACACTCGTCGGGATCGATCACCAGAAAATTCGGTCCCGCATGGAAACAGTCCACCGGACACACTTCCACACAGTCTGTGTATTTGCATTTGATGCAGGATTCAGAAACAACGTAGGTCATAGTGAAGCTCCAATTATCAACAACGCGGTATTTTAACAGAGCCCAGGGGAATTAATTCACTTCACAGCAAAGCCGTTTTTGGGTAGGATACCACTTGAAATCCTGCGACCCGCCCCAAAACTGCCGCTTGCCGTATTCGAATCAACCCTCACAAAGCGAGAAATAGACCATGAGCGAACATATACATTACGTTTCCGATGCCACCTTCGATGCCGAAGTCGTGCAGGCTCCCCTGCCGGTTCTGGTGGATTACTGGGCGGAGTGGTGCGGGCCCTGCCGCATGATCGCGCCGATCCTGGAAGAAGTATCCCAGGAATATGCCGGTCGCCTGACGGTAGCCAAGCTGAATGTGGACGAAAATCAGCAAACCCCTGCAAAGTTCGGCATCCGCGGCATTCCAACCCTGATGTTGTTCAAGAATGGCGACATCGCGGCGACCAAAGTCGGCGCATTGTCAAAATCCCAATTAACGGCTTTTATTGACAGCCACATTTAAAGCGTTTACTGTCACGCCCGCATCGTCTCTCCAGTTTCGTCCCTTGGCAGCTAAATATATAAAAGGGCAACTAAAAACATAAAACGAACATGTTCCAGGCCATGCGGGTGGACTTCTTCCACTCCTACCCAACCCGTTTCATTTAGTACATCTCAACAATATTCTTTCATTTCGCACATCCCATAAGATTTTCTCGACCCCCTTCTTTCAATCATCCGTCCCGCATCGCTATGCATTTATCCGACCTGAAAACCAAGCACGTCACTGAACTCGTTGAAATGGCTGCGGCCAATGAAATAGAAAACGCCAACCGAATGCGCAAGCAGGATGTCATGTTCGCGCTGCTGAAAAGCCATGCCAAGAAAGGCGAAAGCATCTTCGGCGACGGCACGCTGGAAATCCTGCCGGATGGCTTCGGCTTCCTGCGCTCGCCGGACACCTCATATTTGGCCGGCCCGGATGATATCTATGTGAGTCCGAGCCAGATACGCCGCTTCAACCTGCACACCGGGGATACGATCGAAGGCGAGATACGCACCCCCAAGGACGGCGAGCGTTATGTCGCGCTGGTGAAAGTGGACAAGGTCAACGGCGAATCGCCCGAGAATGCGAAGAACAAGATCCTGTTCGAGAACCTCACCCCGTTATTCCCAACCGAACCATTGATCCTTGAACGCGACATCAAGGCCGAAGAGAACATCACCGGACGCATCATCGACATCGTCGCGCCGATCGGCAAGGGGCAGCGCGGGCTGCTGGTAGCCTCGCCGAAATCCGGCAAGACCGTGATGCTGCAGCACATCGCTCATTCCATCTCATCGAACAATCCCGATGCGACCCTGATCGTGCTGCTGATCGACGAACGCCCCGAAGAAGTGACCGAGATGACCCGCACCGTGCGCGGCGAAGTGGTGGCTTCCACGTTCGACGAACCGGCCAGCCGCCATGTGCAGGTCGCAGAAATGGTGCTGGAAAAGGCCAAACGCCTGGTCGAGCACAAAAAGGATGTGGTGATCCTGCTCGACTCCATCACCCGCCTGGCACGCGCTTACAACACCGTGGTGCCCTCTTCCGGCAAGGTTTTGACCGGCGGTGTGGACGCCAATGCGCTGCATCGCCCCAAACGCTTCTTCGGCGCGGCGCGCAACATCGAAGAAGGCGGCTCGCTGACCATCATTGCCACCGCGCTGGTCGATACAGGCTCGCGTATGGACGATGTGATCTACGAGGAATTCAAGGGCACCGGCAACATGGAGATCCATCTGGATCGCCGCATGGCCGAAAAACGCATCTACCCGGCGATCAACGTCAACCGCTCCGGCACGCGCAAGGAAGAATTGCTGATCAAGCCGGATATCCTGCAAAGGATCTGGCTGCTGCGCAAGCTGCTCTACCCGATGGACGAACTGGAAGCGATGGAATTCCTGCTCGACAAGATCAAGGCGACCAAGAACAACGCCGAGTTCTTCGACTCCATGCGCCGCTAAAACCCATAAAAAAGGATTTTGACGATGCCGGATAATTATGTATAATCCGCGCCTTCGCAAAAAAGCGCCCCAAAAACACAATAGTAATCGAGGTTGTTATGTACGCAGTCATTAAAACCGGTGGTAAGCAATATCGCGTCACCTCTGGCGAAACTTTAAAAGTCGAGATCATCCCCGGCGACGTGGGCAGTGCCATCGTGCTGGACAAGGTGCTGATGGTTGCCGACGGCGACAAGCTTTCCGTGGGCAAGCCTTTGCTGACCGGCGCTAGCGTGAAAGCGACCATCGTTGCGCACGGCCGCGGCGACAAGGTTCGCATCTTCAAGATGCGCCGCCGCAAGCACTACCAGAAGAATCAAGGTCATCGTCAAAACTACACCGAGATCCGCATCGACGGCATCTCCGCGTAATTCTCGTAAGGAGCAGATAACATGGCATCAAAAAAAGGCGGCGGCAGTACCAGTAACGGACGCGACTCACACTCAAAACGTCTGGGCGTGAAAAGCTACGGCGGCGAACTGATCAGCGCGGGCAGCATCATCGTGCGCCAGCGCGGCACTGAATTCCACCCC
>DHIV01000055.1 GCA_002403995.1 Gallionella sp. UBA4737
GGATCTGCGCGCGCAATTGCAGGCCAAATATCCGGCGGCGTTCGAGATCGTGTGTTTCGCCGCAGTGAACGGCGCGCATGTGCTGGATATGTCGCTGCCGCTGGCGGAGCAAAGCGAGGTGGTGTTCATGTCCAAATTCTCGGGCGGCTAGCATGAAGGATGCAGTGCGGCTCCAGCAGGAAGATTTCTCCCAGGACGAGGAGATCGCTGCGCTGCGGGCCAGCTCGAAACGGATGGGAGGTATCGCAACGTTCATCGGTTGCGCGCGCGATTTTTCGGAGGGGCGCGAAGTCATGCAGATCAGTTTCGATGCTTACGGCAGCATGGCACTGGCGGAGATGAACAAGCTGCGCGACGAGGCGATAGCGAAATTCGTGCTGCTGGATGCGCGCATCGTGCACCGCGTCGGCGTGGTCGTCGCGGGTGAGCAGATCGTATTCATCGCGGCGGGCGCCGAGCATCGAGCTCCCGCGCTGCAGGCTTGCCACTGGCTGATCGACGAATTGAAACAGCGCGTGCCGATCTGGAAAAAAGAGATCACGCCAAATGGTGATGCTTGGGTCACCCCGCACCCCTGAATATTTGAACATGTCGAACGTATTCATTTTCGTCGGCCATTCCGGCTCCGGCAAGACCACGCTGATCGAGAAGCTGCTGCGCGAGCTGAGCGGCAGGGGGGTGCGCGTCGCCACGATCAAGCATGCGCATCACAAGGTGGTGCTGGATACGCCGGGCAAGGATAGCTGGCGCTACAAGCAGGCGGGTGCGGTGATGAGCATGCTGGTCACGTCCAGCGAGTTGCAGCTGGTCGCCGATGCGGTGGACAGGCGCGAACCGGAACAATTGGCGCAGCGTTTTCTGGGCGAAGCGGATATGGTGCTGGCGGAAGGTTTCTCCCATGCTTCCGGCGTGAAGATCGAGGTGCTGCGCCGCGAGTGTTCGGCGGTTCCGCGCTGTTCCATTGAAGATGGATTGATCGCGATGGTCACCGATGTTGATGAGGCCTATCCGCAGTTGCCGCATTTCGCGCTCGACGATATCAGCGAAATTGTCCGGCTTATGCTGGATCGTTTGCAAAAATGATAGCAGACTGCACCGCGATCATCCTGGCGGGCGGCGACTCGCAGCGCATGGGGAGCGACAAGGCGAGCCTGTTGCTGGGTGAGCAAACGCTGTTGCAGCGCGTGATCGCGACCATGCAGCAAATATTTCCGCAGGTCATCGTCAGTGTCCGCCAGCCGCGCCCGGATATAAATTTGCCTCAAGTCTGCGACGAGCAACTCAACGCAGGTCCGCTGGCGGGACTGGTTGCCGGCCTGAGCCGAGTCAATACGCCATGGATTTTTGCGGTGGCCTGTGACATGCCCTTCGTAGAAACGGCAGTGGTCGAGTTGCTGGGCAATCGCCGGTCCTATCATCAGGCCGTTGTTCCTGTCGTGCAGGGCCACCCGCAACCGCTGGCAGCATTTTATGCAAGTAGCTGCCTTCCCGTGATGCGTGAATGTTTGTTGAAGCAGGATACAAGCCTGCGTGGAGTGCTCCAGCAATTGGATGCCTGCTATGTGGATCAAACCGAGATGCAGGATGCAGACCCCCGGTTGCGCAGTTTTTTTGATCTGGATACTCCGCAGGATGTTGCGGCTGCGTTGCAAGGAGTAAAGTGATGGAACATCTGTCAGTGGCGAATGCGCAACAATGTATTCTGGAATCCGTAATTAAACTCGATGCCGAAACGGTCAGGCTGGAGCAGTCGCTGGGCCGCGTGCTGGCCGAGGATGTGCGCGCGAACCGCGATCTGCCGCCGTATGATGTGTCCGCGATGGATGGCTACGCGTTGCGCAGCGCGGATCTGAAAAATATCCCCGCGACACTGGCGATCATCGAGGACATCAAGGCGGGCGATATGCCGGGCAAGACCGTGCAAGCCGGCCAGTGCGCGCGCATCATGACCGGCGCGCCGGTGCCGCAGGGCGCGGATGCAGTGATACGCGTGGAAGATACGCAGGCGTCAGCGGATAATCGTGTTCAAATCAATGCCGCGGTGAAACCCGGCAATGACATACGTCTGCGAGGAGAGGGCATGCGCAACGGCGAGGTGGTGCTGACGCCGGGCACCGAAATCACGCCGGGCGTGACCGGCGTGCTGGCGACGGTGAAATGCGCGCAGGTGCGGGTGGTTCGCCATCCGCGTGTGGCGATCCTGTCCACCGGCAACGAGCTGGAAGACATGGACGAGCCGGTCGATCCGGACAAGATTCCCAACTCCAACAGCTACGCGCTGATGGCGCAGGTGCAGGCGCTGGGCATAGAGCCAGACTTGCTCGGCATCGCGCGCGACGATCCTGCCGAGCTGGCGGAGTATCTGCAGCGCGGCCTGAGATTCGATGTGCTGCTGGTCTCGGGCGGCACTTCGGTCGGCGTGCATGATTACGTTCGTCCGGTCATCGAATCGCTGGGCGTGCAGATGAAGTTCTGGCGTGTCGCGATGAAGCCGGGGCATCCGGTCGCGTTCGGCACAACGACCAATAGCTTTTTTTTCGGGTTGCCGGGGAATCCTGTTTCGAGCATGGTCTGTTTCGAGCAATTTGTCGCGCCCGCGTTGCGCGGCATGATGGGACATGCGAAATTATATCGCCGCACTATCGCGGCGCGGCTGACGCATAACGTGAAGCATCAGCCCGGCCGCACCGAGTTCGTCCGGGTGATTCTGGCGAAAGAGCAGGGCGGCTACGTCGCGACTTCCACCGGCGCGCAGGGCAGCGGGATGTTGCTGTCGATGGCCAGGGCGGATGGCTTGATGGTCGTGCCCGCCGAGAGCACCGGACTGGTTGCAGGCGAGCAGGTGACCGTGCAGTTGCTGGACGGCACAGTGTTTCAGGATGAGGCTGGTTTCAATAAATGATTGGTGTAGTGATCTTGTAGGTCGGGCTGCGCCCGACAGCTTGATCCGGCGGGCAGAGCCCGCCCTTGTATGATCG
>DHIV01000112.1:0-9096 GCA_002403995.1 Gallionella sp. UBA4737
CGAAGAGCACAAGTAGTCGCATAAACCGTCGTGTCTCCTCGCTCATTTCAGCACTCCAGCCGGTGCTGTTCCAGTCCAATGAGGGTGGGCAGTTCCAGCAGCGATTCGCTGCCCCCGTCGTAGATGCGTGCCAAGCTTTCTATGCTGTGTTCGATGGCGGATAGCACGGACATCTTGCCGCGCGGCATTCCCACGTCCACATTGAGTAGGCCGACCAATGCCGCTTTGTCCTGCGGGTTTAACTCATCGCCAGCCAGCGACATGTGCTTCGCCACGAACAAATCAACCACCGGACGGAAGGGTTCGATCACGTCATCGGCCAAGTTGAACGCATTCTGCTCGCTGGCGTGGAACAGACCGATGGAAGGCAGTAGGCCATGTGCTACCAAGCCCCGTGCAATCGTGCCGCGCAGCACGGCATAGCCATAATCCAGCGCTGCATTGGCAAAGCGTGCTTGCTCACGGTGAAACCCCTTGCCGAAAAGTTGCACGAAATAAAAAGCGGCAGCTTGCCCTTCCAGATTGCCGACATCGCCGGAGCGCACACGCCGTGCGTAGGAGTCCACACGATCCGCACCTTCGCGCCCTGTGAGTTTCAAACAGGCGGCTTGGTTGGCAATCTTCTGGCGCACGATGGTTGCCCAAGTTTGCTTGGCGACAGGGCGCGGCAAATCGAGCTGCAATCGCATCCAGCGTGTGGCGCGTGAGTGAGATAGGAACGGTATAAATACCCCGCTGGGATGATGTGTATCGCCCGTGGCGAAGAGGCTGATGCCATACTCGCCACAGGCGGAAAGCACTGGATGGGTGAGGGTGATCTCGCGGTGGTTGAGTACGATCACTGCAATGTCCTCGAATGGCACGAAGGCGGTTTGCTCTTGCTCAATGGCAAGCCGGAATTGCTCGCGCCGCAGCTTGGCTGGGCGTGAGATGACGACGCTACGCCAAGTCACGACGTTTCTCTGGCGGAGCGGAGAAGAGATTGCCGAGGACATCGACGTTAAACTTCTCGATGCTCAAAGCGGTTTTAAGTCCGATACTTTCAATCATTCCATCTTTGCCAACCAGATGATTTCGGTCATGAGACCAAAGGTTAATCGCACCTGTTGAGCGATTACAGCCTGCGTAGTAACCGAGGTGGGATGCGTTTTTCAGTTTCACTCGAAGCAGATCATTCGGATACATCGAGAAGCAGAATTGAAAACTGTCGTCGATTAACGTCCATTCATCTTCATCCTTGAATGCCACAACCGCCCGATTGGGTAGCGTCTTCGCCACAGTGTGATGCACATACACAGGCACGAGATGGAACTTGTTCGCCTTGGTGAAAATATCAACCCGTACCATGCTGTCGTTCTTGGCGATGCCGCCGCGAATGGGTATGCCGGAAAGCTTGTCGATCACCATCGTTACGCCGCGCACAATCGGGCCGGACGGATTGCCCTCGTGGTCTGGCTTGCGTAGCGGGTTGCTGGCTGGGAATGCCTTGTCGCCTTTGCCACCGTGTTGTTCCAAGCGCATGCGGATGGCATCGTAAAGTTTTTTGTTGCGATGCGGGTCGATTAGCTTGCATGTATCGGAATCGTCTATTTTGCCTAAATCACTCAGCGTAAGGTTGGTCAACGCAACTTTTTGGGTGACGCGGTTAGGTTTATCCGATGATGGTGCTTGCGCGTAGATCGTGTCCTTATGTGCTGCACCGCTGTTGCGGCGTTGCGGTGCGCGCGAGACGAACAGCGGGCGCGTGGCTTCCAGCGCTTCTTCTGAGTATGTGCCTAAGCGTTGCATTTCTTCACGCAGTAACGCGATGTCATCAATCTTCAAACGTGCTTCGAGTTCATTGCGGAAATTTTCCCACGGCTTGGGGAAATGTTGCTCTAGTTGATCGAACATCGCGGGGTTGGGTATCTCGCCCGTGGTGACATCGACAAACCCTTCGCGCACTTGCTTTAGTTCTTTGCAGCGCGAGTAATCGGACAAGCGCTTGACCATGCCGTGGCTGCATGCGGCGACCACGGCGGCATCCAGCGCATGGTGGCGGTCGGAGTCGGAGCGCACTTTGACTAAGCCCCAGCGGGCGCGCAGGAACGAGGTCATCTGTCCGCTGAGCACCACGCAGCGTTTGGCTTCGCTATCTTCATGCAGTTGCAGATATTGCTCGACGTAGTTCTTGAAGAATTTGCAGATGTAGCGGGTATCGTTGAGGTTGCGCTCGCGGAATTCTTTCGCTTCTTTTTCGCCGAAGTCCTTGCGCAATAAGCGGCTGCACTTGGCGAGGCGATAGGCTTTGTTTCCTTCGACGAAGGCGACGAATTGCCGCCAACGTTCGCTGTTGTCTTTGCCATCGAGATATTCAAAAGGCGTGCGGTTGCCTTTGTTTTGGTTCTCTTTGATATGCACCAGCACCTTGTTGTTCTTGCTGTAATCAAAGCTTCGTGAGCGAGGCAGTGCGTGGTCGATCTCGACATAGCCTTGTTCAAACAAACGGTGAATATCTATCGGCTCTATCGAGTAAGCGCACTTGCCTTGTTGTTCACGATAAAGCTGGTACTTCTCAAACTCTTTGCCTTTGACTGCGCCCATGATGTTGAAGTCTTGAGCGAACTGAGCTTTGCCTTTTTCGTTGTTGTCGCGGAATTCTTTTTGCAGCTTTTCTATATCGCGCCGTTCATCGAGTGGGCGTGATAGGTCACGCGCCATTTCGATATGCACATCATGCGGTGAACCATATTCTTTGATGAGCGCGTTCACGACCTTGCGCGCCTGATTGAGTGCGCGCAACACCACCGGATTGCGCGGGATGTCCATATCGTCGTTGAACACCATGCGCCCGGTTTTATCGCGCTCTTTGTAGAACGGAGGCAGGTATTTATGTACGCCTGCGCCAACTTTGTGCAACTGACTGTGGTGGCCGTATTCCGGGATGTTAGCGACAGCCTCGTCATAACGCTGGCCTTGTTCCATGAGAGGCACGATTTGGCGCAGTGCCTTGAGCGAGAGGTTGCTGAATTTGTCGAAGCGAATATCCAACAGTGCGTCGATCATCTTTTCAGGATTGGGCAAGTTCAGCTTGCTCAACTCGGCTTTTACTTCGTCATCGTCTTTATAGACGCTCAACACCCAAGCGATGTCATCAAGTAGTTGAGGTCTGCCTTCCAGCGCATCGGTAGAGATTTTCTGCCACTCGGATGCGAGTTCTTTTTTCTCCAGCGTTTTACGCAATTCCTGCCAAGCAGGAAGTTTCACCAGCGTAGCGGATTCCGGATCTTTGGTTTTCTCATCGGTTTTTTGTCCGCTGGCATACGATAGCCCGGTATAGCGGAATGACCCAGGCAAATAGCCCGCTTTGGTTAGCGCGGTGCGCAGTTGCTTGTAGGTAAAGTCGCCTGCTTGCTGATAAGGCATAAGAGCGATGCGACGCTCCACCTCATTCAGCGGTCGAGTTGTGCCATCGACCACGATGCGCAGATTGTTGAGGCGGGTGAGCCAGACGTGGCGTTCGGCGGTGAAGCTGGCTTTGGGCGCGCGGTATTCACTTTTCTCAAAGGTGCAATGCCCCAGCATTTTCAACAAATCGTTGCCAGCCAGCGCGGGATTCTGTGCCCAGAACAAGCCGCTTTTGCGGTCGCCGTTGCCGAGAATGGCGGCTTCCAGTTTTTCGGTGGCAAAGGGGTTGCCGAGTTGGCGCTGATGCTCGAACAGTTTCTTCAATTCGTCGCCGAGCAAGATGCGCGATAGAGCCTTGCTGTAGTCGCCTTGTTTGTTGCGGGCAGCCCCATCCAGAATCGGCTCACTAGTTTTCTTTGTCAGTGCAGGCTTTCCATCTTCATCTACGCGTTGTGTAAAAAATTCCGTAATTACCATCTCGGCGGCAGTGCGATAGCCTTTTTCTGCCATCAGTCTTTTCGTGCCAGCCAGTCCTTGCTTGACCTTGCCGCCTTCGCTTTTGCTATCGCTTTCTGCCGCTTTCTCTTCGGCACGGCTGATCCAGTGGAAGCCGCGATGTTTGCACAGGTGATAGATCACGCGCGCCCATTCTTCTGCGCTCAGTGGACGGTCGAGCGCATCCACGCGCAATTGCCAAGCTGATTTTGGGACTGGCGTGTTCTTCTCGATTTTTAGTTTGAACAGGTTGGCATCCGCAATCAGCCCTTCGCGCTTGAGCAAGCGCGCTAGCTTGGTGAGTCGCCATGCACGGCGGCGCAGTCGGCGGCGTAGCAGACGCGCGGTGCGGCGGGCAAGGTTGAGCGATTCGCCTTCTTTGGCGGTTTCCGCCTTGTCGAAGCAACGCACGCCAAGATCAATGATGCGATTTTCACCTAGCACCGCCCAGCCAACCGAAGCAATGCCAATGTCCAATCCGAAAGTCAGTGCGCCGAGATTATCTTGCTTGCTTGTCATTGCGTTCTCCGTGATAATGAAACCGTTGTAGTAGTTCATCCGGGGTGAGAGCCGTTGCTACAATAAAGATCAACCGAAAGGTTGAGTCTGTATCCGAAAGCCCAGTGGGGAAACCTGTTGGGCTTTCTCTTTGGCGGTCTCGCAGCGGCAAGGATACGGCCTCTTGGTTGTGCCGACAATGTTTACATCATGGTCATTGCCGGCTTATGCAACGATAAGAACGATAATAAGAACGATAAGGGGCCAGGATCGAATAAAATTTTGGACATATCTTTAGCATACGTTTGTTAGAATAAACATCAGTCCAAACTTGGAGGTATGCCATGTTAAGCATAGAAAATCTGACCCGCACGGAGAAGTTGCGCATGATGGAAGTGATTTGGGATGATCTGTCGCGTGATGCGGAAACATTTTCATCGCCGGAATGGCACGCGCAAGCGTTGAAGGAAGCGGAACGTGCGCTTGCTGAAAACCAGACGCATTTTGTTTCCTGGGAAACCGCCAAGAAGATGCTGCGTGATAGTCCTCGATGAAAATCGAAATTCTGAGTATCGCGTTGGTTGATATTCAGTCCGGCCAACACTTTTATGAGCAGCAGCAGGAAGGGTTGGGCGCTTATTTTCTGGATTCGCTGTTTTCCGACATCGATGCTCTTTTGCTGTATGCAGGTATTCACCAGCAGTTTTTTGGTTATTACCGTGCGCTCTCGAAACGGTTCCCCTACGCAATTTACTACCGGGTGAGTGAACAAACCATTCAAGTATGGCGCGTCCTGGACTGTCGGCAGAAGCCATCACGCATCTTGGATGCGCTACGCACTTAGCACGGCAGGATGGGTGCAGAGCCGTATATGCGAATGATGCAGTTTCTGCGTCACCACATCCCGCGCATGTTGCTATTCATAAGCAGGATAGCAAATACCCGACAAGACAACCCGAGGTCTGGCAACGTAGCAGTCTGCAACCATACGCCGCGCAGAACCATTCTTCCGCCGTGGTGAAATGAATCAAAATATCTCAGTCTGTTCGCTATTGCACTAAGCTCAGCTGCCCTTGTAAAAATGGTTGGGCAGCCACACGGCAATGTCCGGAATCACGCACAGGATGAAGATGCCCAACACCATCAGGCCGATAAAGGGCATGGTGCCCCAGATGATGCTTTTCAGCTTGATGTCCGGCGCGATGCCGTTGATCACGAACAGGTTGAGTCCGACCGGCGGATGGATGAGGCCCATTTCCATGAGTATGGTCATGATGATGCCGAACCAGACCAGGTCTATCCCCATGGCTTTGAGTGACGGCAGGATGACGGGCGTCACCATCAGGATGATGGCCACCGGCGGCAGGAAGAAGCCCAGCACGACGATGAATATATTCACACCGAAGAAGAAGGCCCATTTGGAAAGGCCCAATCCGACCAGCCACACTGCTGTCTGCTGGGTCACGCCGAGATAGCTCATTACGAAGGTGAACAGCGCGGAGGCGGCGATGATCATCATGATCATCGTGCTCTCGCGTACCGTGCCGGAAAGAATCGCAATGACATCTTCTTTTTTCCAGCACTTATAGACGGTCACCACCATGATCACCGCGCCGGCCGCGCCGATGCCGGCCACTTCCGAGGGCGTCGCCCAGCCGCCGTACAGCGCGATCATGATGACCGCGATCAGGACCAGGAATGGCAACAGACGCGGCAGGGACTCCAGGCGGTCGCGCCAGGTGAAGTGGTCGTCTTCCGTGATCGCGTGCCTGGCTCCGTCGATTGCCGCGAACGCGGTCTTGCGTTCGAGGCTGTACTTGAACATGACCCAGAAGGCGAACAGGACGACCAGGAGTATGCCCGGCCCGATGCCGGCCATGAACAGCCGCCCGATGGATTGCTCGGACGCGAGACCGTAGAGTATCAGCGTGATGGAAGGCGGGATCAGGATGCCCAGCGTGCCTCCTGCGGCAATAAGGCCTGCGGCCAAGCCTTCCGAATAACCGCGCTTGATCAGTTGCGGAATTCCCGAGGAACCGATCGCAGAACAGGTCGCCGGGCTCGAGCCGCACATCGCGGCGAATACCGCGCAGGCAAACACATTGGCAAGGCCGAGTCCGCCCGGGATCTTGTACATCCAGGAGTTGAGGGAATTATATACATCCGCACCCGCCCGGGTTTTGCCGATGGCCGCGCCCATCAGCACGAACAGCGGAATGGTCAGCAGCGTGAAGTTATCCAGCTCGGAGAAGATGGTATCGGCCACGGAATGGATCATCGGCGCCGGCATGAAGGCTGCCATGAAACCCAGAGCGGAAAGACCCAGCGCGAATGCGATCGGCATGCCCGAAAAAAGCAGCAGCAGGGTTATGCCAGCGTAGAGCAGGCCGATCGTGCTTGTACTCATCGCAGATAATCCATTAGGCCGTCATTCCCGCGAAGGCGGGAATCCAGTTAATCAAAAAGCCCCCGCGAAGCGGAGCTGCATAACAATATTGTCCGCTATGCGGGATGTCTATTCTTGCTGGATTCCCGCCTTCGCGGGAATGACGAAATTTTTTGGCTAATGGATTATTTGGGCCCATCATTCTTTCCACTCAGCTCCGGTTACATGTGGATGCCCCTTCCAGCCGACCCCCTTCCAATCAATCAGGGCATCCACGATCTGAACCAGCAGTTGCAGCGATAGCGCCGTCGTTCCGATCGCCATGAAGATGTAAGGGATCCACAGCCTGGGGGCCCAGGTACTGTTGGTTACTCTCCCGTCCGTGTAAGCTTCCCGGAAATACTCCCAGGAATTCCAGGCAAGGAACGCGCAAAACAGCAAAGAGAGGGCGTCGCCGATCAGGTAGCGCCACTTGCTGGCGCGCGAGGAGAGCAGGTGCTCCAGTACCTCGATGGTCACGTGCCCGCGCTGCAACTGGGTATAGCCGGCGCTCATGAAAGTGGCAATGATGAGCAGGAAGATGGACAGCTCCAGCCCCCAGTCCATCGACGATGCAAAATAATAACGCATCACGACGCCATAGCAGACGATGACACTCGTGACAACGATAGTGATGCCGGAAAGATAGCCGGTCAGGACATTAAAGCCCTTCACAGCCTGTGCGAAATGCCGCCAGACGGAGCGGCCTCCCACCTCAGCCGGCTCCATGCCGGCTCCATGCCGGAGCTTTGCCGGAATCTTGCCAGAGCGTTGATGGAAAGTCGCACTCATGTCACTTGACCGAAAGGGCCATATCCAGCAGTTGCTTGCCGTTTGGCACATTCTCGGCGAAATTCTTGTAAGAGGTTGCCTTGGCGATGGCCAGCCACTTGTCGAAAGCGGCCTGATCCATGTCCACCACCTTGGCGCCTGCTTTCGCATAGACTTCGGCGAGCAGCTTGTCATCCTTCTTTGCGCCTTCCACTGCGAATGGTTCGAGGGATGCGCCTACCTCCATCACGACTTTCTGCTGGGCAGGCGTGAGGGTGTCCCAGGAAGCTTTGGAGATCAGCAGGGGCTCGAACATGAACCAGAAGGACTTGTTCCTCGCCGTGGTCACTGCCTTGGAAACTTCATAAAGACGGAAGCTGATCAGGGAAGTGCTGGAGGTGACGGCAGCATCCAGCACGCCGGAGGACATCGCGCTGTAGATTTCGCTGGAAGACACGTTGGTGGGAGATCCGCCTGCGCCCTGCAGCATCAGATCCATGGTCTTGTCGCCGCCGCGGATCTTCAGACCCTTCGCGTCATCCGGGTTAACGATAGGCTTGTCGCGACTGACGGTGCCGCCGGCCTGCCACACCCAGGTCACGATCTTGATGCCCTTGGCATCAAGGATCTTCTCCAGTTCAGCGCCGATCGGCGCGGTCTTCCAGCGCAGCCCTTGATCGTAGCTCTGCACCAGGGCCGGCATCAGGGTCAGGCCCACTTCAGGCACCTCGCCGCTACCGTAGGCCAGGGGCAACACGGACATGTCCAGCGTGCCTTTGCGCAGCGCGCCGAACTGGCTCATGGTTTTTACCAATGAGCTGCTCGGATAGATTTCGATCTTGAGCGACCCGCCGGTTTTTTCCTCGACCTGCTTGGCAAACTTGCGTGCCAGGATATCGCGGAAATCCCCATCATCGCCGCTTGATGCAGGGAACTGGTGAGAAAGCTTGAGAACTTTGACATCCTGTGCCTGACTGGTCGCGGACAGACCCAAGGCCAAGATACCGGCAAAAACAGACAATACCAAACTCCGTGCGCAGGACTTCATGTTTTTCTCCTCTGGTTGTTGTGGGGCTGGACGACAGCAGTACGGATCAGGAACAACGATCGTTTGAACTTGAAATTCAATTGTTTTGATCTGGATGCAAAATACATAGCTAAGTAGCCACTGTCAACATTTAACGGATAATTGAATCGGCTCCTGAATCCGGACTATGGATCCAACCATGAACGGCAACCCGTGCACAGAGACATAATCTGTCACTCGAATCGGAAATTTCGCCTGTTGAAATTTTATCTTATGGCGGAATATGATTTTTGCTGTTAGATTGCGGTCCATATATCTGAAACCCCCGGTGTTGCCAAAATGAGGGGCGCAGATATTGGATGATCGGCCAGCATGTGTCCGCACATTGATCTTCGCTATCTGCATTGGCATGCCTTATTGAGGATTACATATTTGAAGACAGAGTCTCCGCATCTCGTAGGTCGGGCTACGCCCGACGCGGCGGGCAAGCTTT
>DHIV01000112.1:9312-26771 GCA_002403995.1 Gallionella sp. UBA4737
AGCCATTCGGCTAAGTCACCAAAAAACGGTGACATAAGCCGCTGGTTAAGCCCGCCCTGCGGTAAATCACTTAACAGTCATGAATTATGTAAAGCTCAATAATTGCATTCGCATTCGGAATCTATATTTCTAATAATACTGGTCAAGACAATGCTGGTTGGAAAATGGTGTTCATCATTGCAGCAGGCGCAAATATCCTGGCTGCCCTGCCGGCAATTGCGATACATGAACTTTGGCGGCGCCAAGTTATTGCCAGGTTCAATGGCTCGCCAGGTGACAACTGATAACGGCCAGAGTGGTTAATCAATTTGCCCGGAGGAATTTATGGCGCAGTGGATCGCATACACTCACGGAGGCAAGCCGGGGTTCGGCCAGCTCGAAGGCGATCGGGTCATAGTCTACGAGGGGGAGATGTTTGCCGGGACGCGCAGCGCGGGTGCAGAACTCGCGTTGGCTGATGTCAGTGTCGATTTGCCCTGCCGGCCTGGCAAATTCATCGCGCTCTGGAACAACTACCATGCGCAGGCGGCCAAGCAGAATCTGGCGATCCCTGCCGAGCCGCTGTATTTCTTGAAATCGCCCAACAGTTACTGCGCGCACGATCAAGCCGTTCCGTCACCGATCGGCTACGATGGGCGCGTGGTCTATGAGGGCGAGCTGGGTGTCGTGATCGGCCGACGATGCAAGAACGCGAATGAGCAAGAAGCCAGGCAGGCGATATTCGGTTATACGTGCATCAACGACATTACGGCGCTGGACTTGATCGCCAAAGATGCTTCGTTCGCGCAATGGACCCGGGCCAAGTGCTTTGACGGATTCGGGGTCATTGGTCCGGTTATCGCAACCGGACTCGACTGGAAATCTTTGCATGTCAGAACCCTGCTCAATGGAAAGGAGCGGCAGAATTATCCATGCAGCGACATGATATTCTCACCGGAAAAGATCGTTCATGCCATGAGTCAGGACATGACACTGGAACCGGGCGATGTGATCGCTTGCGGCACTTCGCTGGGCGTATTGCCGATGAAGCCGGGTTCGGTTGTCGAAGTGCATATCGAGGGTATCGGCATACTTCGCAACACATACGGAGTGTCAGCTCCGGTTTGATGGGGATTCTGGGACGAGTTTGATTTGACTTGTGCGGTTGGATTTCCTATTCTTCGTGAATCCTCCCGTTACATCGAGTGCCGGGATCAAGGATAAGCGAAAACAATTAGTCCTCAGTGTAACCACGACGCTAGAGGGGTTTGGAGGGAGTAAACCGGGTTCCTGCCGTTAGGTGATCGTCTTCGGATCTTGTTGTACCGCGGATGTTTGCCGAGTGGAGACTGCAAAAAATAACGACAGATATAATCAACGTACATAATGGACTGGGAGGATTAATGAAACACACTACTGCAAGCATTTTGTGTAACACCTTTGTCAGAACAGCTATCACCGCCGCGACCATGCTGGGATTGTCGGTTCCGGCCACGGTGCTGGCGGACTGGGAACCCACCAAGCCGGTTGAATTTATCATTCCTGCAGGAACCGGCGGCGGCGCCGACCAGATGGCGCGCTTTATTCAGGGCGTGGTCGCGAAACATAACCTGATGAAGCAGCCGATAGTGGTCGTCAACAAGTCGGGCGGAGCCGGCGGCGAGGGCTTCCTCTACCTCAAGGACAGCAAGGGCGATCCGAACAAGCTCATCATAACCCTGAGCAATCTTTTCACCACCCCGCTGGCAACCGGCATTCCGTTCAACTGGAAGGACCTTACGCCAGTCTCGATGCTCGCGCTAGACGAGTTCGTGTTGTGGGTCAACGCAGATTCGCCGTACAAGACCGCCAAGGACTATCTGGCGGCGGTGAAAGCCGCTGACGACAACCATTTCAATATGGCAGGCACCGGCTCGAAACAGGAAGACCAGATCATCACGGTCGCCCTCGACAAGTTCACCGGCAAGAAATTCACCTATGTGCCGTTCAAGGGTGGCGGTGATGTCGCCGTGCAACTGGTCGGTGGCCATGTCGATTCGACCGTGAATAATCCGATCGAGGCCGTGGCTCACTGGCGCGCCGGCAAGCTGCGTCCGCTGTGTGTGTTCGACGATCAGCGCATGCCGTACAAGGAAAAGGTCACCGACACCATGTCGTGGAACGATATCCCAACCTGCAAGGAAGCCGGTGTGAATGTGGATTATCTGATGCTGCGCGGCATTTTCATGCCCGGCGGTGTCAGCCAGGACCAGGTAAATTTTTACGTCAACCTGTTCAAGAAAGTGCGCGAAACGCCGGAGTGGAAGGAATTCATGGAAAAGGGCGCGTTCAACACGAGTTTCATGACTGGCAAGGAATACGCCGACTGGGTGCAGAAGGCCGAGGATACGCATAAAACATTGATGAAGGACGCCGGGTTCCTCGCCAAGTAAGTAGCACAGGCCCGCTGACAGGCGGGCTTGGGCAGTTGCGCCTGGGAACCGGCAGAACGGGGTGAGGATCGTATCCTGGTCTTCACCCTGTTTTTTGCCGGGCTATCACGGTGCGTGATGGAAGACTGAGGAGTTGGGGATGCACGACAACGACGAAGACAGAAGACACTCCACTAAGACGGTGGAAAAAGACAGAAGACAGCACGGTGTCTACTCAGAAAGAAGACAGCACCGCGTGCCGGTGAAAAAAGACAGAAGACAGCACGGCATCTCCACGAGAGCGGTGGAAATCGCCGTGGCCGCGGTCATGTTCGGGCTCGGACTGGTGGTGATTTTCGACAGCCGCCGTGTCGGATACGGCTGGGCCGACGATGGTCCCCAAGCGGGTTATTTCCCCTTCTATATCGGCCTGATGCTCTGTGCCGCGAGCGCGTGGACGCTGCTGCAGGCCGCGTTTTCCAACCGCGACCAGGCAGAGTTGTTCGTCAGCCGCAAGAAGCTCCGGCTGGTGCTGTCGGTTTTTTTCCCGTCCCTGATCTACGTGATTGCCATCTATTTCATCGGCATCTACGTCGCATCCGCGCTGTTCATCGGCGCGTTCATGTATTGGCATGGAAGGTTTCCGTGGATCAAGATTATCCCGGTCAGTTTGATCGTGCCGGTGTCCATGTTCCTGATGTTCGAGCTATGGTTCATGGTGCCGCTGCCCAAGGGGCCGCTGGAGGCACTGTTCGGTTACTGACCGCGTGACAGATGGCCGCGGCAGGGTGCATATTCAGGGTGTGCGGTGATAAGCAACCGCTACCCGTAAAAGGGGAGAATGAAGCGTGGATGATTTCAACAGCCTGATGCATGGCTTCAGTGTCGCGCTCACGTATCACAATCTGCTGTATATGCTGATCGGCATCCTGCTGGGCGTGCTCATCGGCGTGTTGCCCGGACTCGGCGGCGCCAACGGCGTGGCGATCCTGTTGCCTCTCACGTTCACGATGCCGCCGACCAGCGCCATCATCATGCTGTCCTGCATCTACTGGGGCGCGTTGTTCGGTGGCGCGATCACGTCCATTCTTTTCAATATCCCGGGCGAGCCGTGGTCGGTGGCGACTACCTTTGACGGCCACCCGATGGCCAAGGCCGGCCGCGCCGGCGAGGCATTGACTGCGGCGTTCACGTCATCGTTCGTCGGTGCCCTGGCTGCGGTGATCATGATCACGTTTCTCGCGCCGGTGGTGGCGAAATTCTCATTGAAGTTCGGGCCGCCTGAATTCTTCGCCGTGCAGCTGCTTACCTTTTGCAGCTTCGTCGGCCTCGGCAAGGGCCATCCCGCCAAGACCCTTACCGCCATGATGCTCGGTTTCGCGCTCGCCGCGGTCGGGCTCGACTCCGTGACCGGCACCCTGCGCATGACCTTCGGCACGAGCGAGCTGCTGCGCGGCTTCAACTTCCTGATCGCGGTGATCGGCTTGTTCGGCATCGGCGAGATCCTGCTGACCATGGAAGAGGGATTGGCGTTCAAGGGCGTGCACGCACGCATCAACCCGCGCGTCGTCTGGCACACCTGGAAGCAACTGCCGAAATACTGGTTCACGGCGCTGCGCGCCACGCTGATCGGATGCTGGATGGGAATCACGCCGGGTGGCGCGACACCGGCATCGTTCATGAGTTATGGTATCGCCAAGCGTTTTTCCAAGAACGGCGAAAAATTCGGCACCGGCGAGATCGAGGGAGTGATCGCGCCGGAAACCGCCGCGCACGCCGCCGGCACCAGCGCGTTGTTGCCGATGCTGACACTCGGCATTCCGGGTTCCCCGACCGCGGCGGTATTGCTGGGCGGCCTGCTGATCTGGGGCTTGCAGCCCGGACCGATGCTATTCGTGGAACAGAAGGAGTTCGTGTGGGGCCTGATTGCGAGCATGTATATCGGCAACGTTGTCGGCTTGATCATCGTGCTGACCACGGTGCCCTGGTGGGCGGCGATCCTGCGCGTGCCGTTTTCCATCATTGCCCCGGTCATCGTCGTGATCTGCGCGATCGGCGCCTACACTGTGAATAACGCGATGCTGGATGTTGTGCTGATGCTGGTGTTCGGCGTTGTGGGTTACCTGTTCAAAAAACTGGATTATCCGCTTGCGCCTATGGTGCTGGCTCTGGTGCTGGGTGACATGGCGGAAAGTTCCTTCCGCCAGTCGATGCTGTTGTCACGCGGCGAGGTCTCGATATTCTGGTCGAACGGACTGGTCGGCAGCATTTGCGGCCTGGCCATGCTGATGCTGTTCTGGCCGGTCATCTCGAAAATGCTGCAGCGGATGCGCCGCGGCAACAACGATCTGGACGAGCAACGTCCGGTGGAATAGGGAAGGGGGTCTGTCATGCCGGTGATCGCAATGAATCAGGAAATGGGTTCGCAGGGAAAATTTGTCGCCGAAAAACTCGCTGAGGAACTGGGCCTGGAGATCGTGCGCCATGAGATCATCGATCACGTGGCCCAGAAGATGCATCTGCGCAAGAGCGCGCTGCAGCGCTTCCTCGAGGGCAAGGCCGGATTGCTCGAACGCTGGGGCACCGATGAGGCCAACCTGGCACTGTTCAAGTCTGAAGAGATACTCGCGCTGGCGGCGAAGGGCAATGTCATCATACGCGGCTGGGGCGCCACGCATGTGCTGCGCCCGATCCCGCATATCCCGTGCGTGCGCGTCGGCGCGCCGTTCGCCACGCGCCTCAAGTGGCTCATGAATTCGCTCGGCACCGACGACGAAGATATGGTCGCCGAGGAGATCCGCCACAGCGACATGGCGCACCGTGCCAATATGCAGCACCAGTTCGGCGCTGCCTGGGGCGAACCCATGCAATACGACATGACGCTCAACACCGAGCGCCTGTCGGTGGAGACCTGCGTCGAGATGATCAAGGAACTGCTGACGCGCCCCGAGTTCAGGGAGACGCCGGAATCGCACGCCAAGCTCGCCAACCTGACGCTCGAGTATCACGTGCGCGCGGCCCTGCGCGCCAGCACTGCAACCGCCGATGTCAAGATAGCTATCAGCGCCGACAATGGCAAAGTAACCCTGAAGGGTATCACCGCCAGCACCAAGGAGCGTCACGATACTGCCGAGGTCGTGGGTCATGTTCCCGGGGTGAAGGGTGTGGACAACAAGCTCAAGACCATGAAATACGCCAAATTGTTTCCCTCGTCCAGGATATAGATTGGCAGGATTGTAATTTTTCTTTCCCGAGGTCGAAGTTCATATCGAGGGTATCGGGACACTGCGCAACACGTACGGGGTGTCCGGCACGGTATAATTTCTCAAATTACCAAAAGATAACAACCATGAAGATTTGTATCGTAGGTGCGGGTGCCATAGGCGGCATGCTGGGAGTCAAGTTTGCGCTGAGCGGGAACGAAGTGACCTTGATCCTGCGCGGCGCCAATCTGGCTGCCGTACAGCAGAACGGCCTGAGGCTGATCGAAGAAGATGGCAAGGAACTGCTCGCCCAGCCGATCAGGGCCACCTCGGTCATCGCGGAGGCGGGCGTCCAGGATGTGGTGATACTCACTTTGAAAGCACACCAGGTCGCCGCTGTTGCCGCTGAACTTCCAGCGTTGATGCATGCTGACACCCGCATCATCACGATGCAGAACGGCATACCCTGGTGGTACTTCCACAAGCTGCCGGGCGAGCTGGGGCATCGCTATCAGGGCACGCCGGTCAAGTCTGTCGATCCGGACGGCATCATCGCAAAATACATTCCCGTCGATCGCGTGATCGGCAGCGTCGTCTATCCGGCGAGTGAAGTGATACGCCCGGGAGTGATCAAGGTCATCGAAGGGAATCGCTTTACGCTCGGCGAGATCGACGGCAGCGACACGCCCAGCATACGCGCGATCAGCGACGCATTCAAAAATGCCGGATTCAAATCGCCGGTCATCGATGATATCCGCTCCGAGATCTGGCTGAAGCTGTGGGGGAATCTGAGCTTCAATCCGATCAGCGCACTGACGCATGCCACGCTGGAAGATATTTGCGTCTATCCGCCCACCCGTGAATTGGCCGCCAACATGATGCGCGAGGCGCAGGCCATAGGCGAAAAACTCGGCGTGCATTTCCGGGTCAGCCTGGAAAAGCGTATCAACGGAGCGCAGGCAGTCGGCCAGCACAAGACCTCGATGCTGCAGGATGTGGAGCTGGGCCGGCCGATCGAACTCGAAGCGTTGGTCGGCTCTGTCATCGAACTCGGCAGGATCACCGAAACTCCCACGCCCAACATCGATGCGGTATACGCACTCGCGTCCATGCTGGCGAAAAATCTGCAACAGCACAAGGCGACCTTGCGCATCTCCTGAACAGGCAACATCAGCCCCCGATAAATTCCGACGCTCAATTCACCATGAAAAAATTCACCACCCTCTCCGAGATGATCGCGATCCACGCGAAGGACACACCTGCCGCGATCGCGATCACCGCGCCTGCCGCAAAGCCGCTGACCTACCAGGCTTTGAATGTCCTCCTGCAAAACACCGTGAGCGCACTCAACAAGCTGGGTGTGGGCAGGGGAGACCGGGTCGGGATCGTGTTGCCCAACTGTCCGGAGATGGCCACCGCATTTGTTGCGATAGCCGGCGGTTGCACTGCGGCACCGTTGAACATGGCCTATCGCGCCGATGAGTTCGAGTTTTATCTCGGCGACCTGAAAGCAAAAGCACTGGTGGTCGCGAGCGGCAGCGATACCCCGGCCAGGGCCGTCGCCGCAAAACTGGGCATCGCGATTTTGGAACTTACGCCGCATCCGGAAAATGGCGCGGGCAGCTTCACGCTCAGCGGCGCGGCTCATTCAGGCGAGCCGATCGCAAACGGCGGGCTTGCGCAAACCGACGACATCGCGCTGATCCTGCATACATCCGGCACCACCTCGCGCCCCAAGATCGTGCCGCTCACCCACAAGAACGTATGTGCATCCGCGCGCAACATCAGCGCGACGCTCAAGCTCCGGCAGGACGACCGCGAGCTGCATGTGATGCCGCTGTTCCACATACATGGCTTGATCGCTGGGGTGCTCGCGCCGATGGCGGTCGGCAGCCAGATCTTCTGCACGCCGGGTTTCAATGCCTTGAAGTTCTTTGCATGGATGAAGGAGTGCAAGCCGACCTGGTACACCGCCGTCCCGACCATGCACCAGACCATCTTGTCGCGTGCCGCGGGCAACATGGACGTCATTCAAAGCAATCCTTTGCGCTTCCTTCGTTCATCCTCGTCGTCGATGCCGACGCAGGTCATCGCCGAGCTGGAAAAAGTGTTCAACGCGCCGTTGATCGAGTCGTACGGCATGACGGAAGCCGCCCACCAGATGGCGAGCAACCCCTTGCCTCCTGCCAAACGCATACCCGGTTCGGTCGGCATCGCTGCCGGGCCGGAGATTGGGATCATGGATAACGACGGCAAATTGCTTGCACCCGGCGTGATAGGCGAGGTCGTGATACGCGGAGAGAATGTCACGCTGGGCTACGAGAACAATCCAAAAGCCAATGCGGAAGCCTTTATAAACGGCTGGTTCCGCACCGGCGACCAGGGCTCCCTCACCAGCGATGGTTATTTGACTTTGACCGGCCGCTTGAAGGAGATCATCAACAGGGGAGGGGAGAAGATATCGCCTCTGGAAGTCGATGAAGTCCTGATGCATCACCCCGCAGTGATGCAGGTAGTGACCTTTGCGATGCCGCATGAAAAACTGGGCGAGGACGTCGCTGCGGCTGTCGTGTTGCGTGAAGGCCAAAGCCTGACCGAGCGTGAATTGCGCGACTTTGCGGCGACTAAGCTGGCGGATTTCAAGGTGCCCAGAAAGATCCTGTTCATGGCCGAAATACCCAAGGGCGCCACGGGCAAGTTGCAACGTATCGGCCTTGCCGCAAAACTGGGATTGAGCGCATAGACCGCATCGGGATATTTTACCTGGCTGCCTGACATGACGGTGGTGAAAGCCGTGCTAACTTATAAGCCGCTGGTAAAACGAGTTGAAATCCCGCATTTAAATTAAGGAAGAGCCGAATAATTCCCAATTATGGTTCGATATATTTTCCGTTCGTCCTGAGTGCCGCGCGTAGCGCGGTGTATCGAAGGAGCGAACGGAAAACACTTACCACGAACGGACTTATTCGGCGCTTCCTTATAGGTTGTAAACTGCTGAGCAGCCTGATTTGAGTGGTCTCAACTTGAATGAAAATTCTGACCATTCTCTTTTGGGCAGTTTGAATTTTATCCCACCACAGATTTTTCAAAGTTGCAAAGCAGCACTTCGTCAAGTTCAGTTAACGACACATCGCGGTTATGGAGATCTGGGTTTGTGAATGGCTGCGATGCGGCTAGCAGCAGACTTGGAATCGGTGGAAACAGTTAGTTGGACTGACTCTTAACGACCCATTTTGGTCACTCACTCGCCCGAAAGTAGTCCACCGCCAGCACGATTTTGCCATTCAGCGCGAAAGTCGATGCGATTACACCCATATGTACGATACCGCACAGAGTTTGCGATGCGACCGGCGTATTGTGATCACATATGGTGATCAATATTTCAAGAGGTTGATAGGAGGTGTGTCATGGGTATCGTGATGGACATGAGTAGCTACGAAATACAACGCGGTTTAATGGAGACAGAATACGGTGATGAGGTCATGTGCGCGGATTGGATTCCGGCTGCTGCCCTGATGTGCCAGCTTCAGCCGTTTGTGTCGACGAATAAACTGACTACCGTTCATATTGAACTTGCGACGGTCAATGCAGATTTATTCATGCAGAGGATATATGCCCATCAGCGCTAACTTTGCGGTAGTTGATTTGTACTGAAATCCAGACACTGGGTATGATGAGTCCTGATGTCCAACCGTTTGCAGACAGATGCAGACCTGAATATAAAGTATACTCATTGAATGAAATAATTTATAGAATTGGCTAGGGGTTACCATGCAATTTTCAAAAGAAATATTAGTTATCACTGTCGTTTTGCCGCTGATTGCCGCGTTAAGTGGATGCGCCAACAGCTTGATCGGGGTGCACCAAGGGGCTGACCGCGTGTCTCTTGCGGACGCAAATCAGGTTGGTGCATGTCAGTCCAAGGGGAAAACCATTGTTAGCGTTCTTGCCAAAATTGGATTTATCAATCGACTTGACGAAGTCGTGGAAGCTGATTTGTATCAAGTGGCACGCAATGATGCCGCAGATGCTGGTGCAGATACGCTCGTGAAGGGTGAATCGCAAGAGTTCGGCAAGCGCACTTTTGACATGTACAAATGCCGGCCTTGATCTGAAAATCATTGTGCGGTCGATGAGCTTCTGCTTGCGGCACGCAGCCGAACTGTCATTTTGCTTCCTGATAGCAGAACCTCGTGAATGGCAGCTTTATCAAAATTTAGTCAGCTTCGCTTCTTTAAATCTTCTTACTGCAACAATTCCTGGGCAGCCAGAACTCCGCTTCCTTTCAGCTTGATGCCAAATGCTTTCATGCCCATTTCGCAGCCGCTGATCGCAGCCAGCAAAGAAAGTGCATTGCAATCCCCCATGTGGCCGATTCTGAATACCCGCCCTTTGACCTTGCCCAGTCCCGTGCCCAAGGAAAGGTTGTAACGTTCGAGAATGAGTTTGCGCAGGGCATCTGCATCAATCCCTTCCGGCGTCACTACTGCTGTTACTACCGGTGAATATGCGGCTGCATCAAGGCATTGAACTTCCAGGCCCCATGCGAAAACTGCTGCGCGGCATGCCGAGGCCAAACGTCGATGACGGGCAAAGACATTCTCGAGACCTTCGGTCATCAGCATTTCCATGGCCTCGTGCAGGCCATAAAGCAGATTGACTGAAGGAGTGGTTGGCCAATATCCGGTTTTATTCGACTCAAGGATTTCATCCCAAGCCAAAAATGCCTTGGCAGATTTTGCGCTTTTACTGGCTTCGATCGCCTTGAGGGATAAAGCATTAAAGCCCAGGCCGGGAGGGAGCATCATGCCTTTTTGCGAGCCGCATATTGAAACATCCACACCCCATTCATCATGGCGGTAATCGGCGGAACCCAGGCCAGAGACCGTATCAACCATCAGCAATGCCGGATGCCTGGCTGCATCGATTGCTTTGCGTACGGCAGCCATATCGGAAATAACGCCGGTCGAGGTTTCGTTATGCACCACGCAGACCGCCTTGATCTGATGACTGGTATCAGACTTGAGGCGCGCTTCGATCTTTGCCGCATCCACGCCGTAACGCCATTCCTTTATGCCGGATAAACCCAGGAACTCTGTTTTGAAACCCAATCGATCAGCCAGTTTTTTCCATAAGGTTGCAAATTGGCCGGTCTCATACATCAGTACGTGATCCCCGGGAGACAGCGTATTTACCAGGGCGCCTTCCCATGCGCCCGTTCCGGATGCCGAATAAATGATGACGGGTTGTTTGGTTTTGAAGATCTGCTGGATGCCGGAAAGTACCTTCAAACCCAGTTGACCAAACTCCGGGCCGCGATGATCTATTGGTGGCAGGCTGATCGCTCTCAGGATGCGTGCGGGTACCGGACTGGGTCCGGGAACATGCAGGAAGTGACGGCCAGATGGATGGGAATCAAGTTTGAGCATGTTTTACCTCCCCTTAATTTTTATTGATGTGATAGTTATTTTGCCCTTGCTTATTCTCACACAAAAAGAGGCAAAGGGGCTGGCACCGGAATATTTTTGCTGCAGAGGAATCATTCGAGCCAGGCCCATTAACAGTGTTTGTGCTGCATTGTGCAGGGGCGGAAGTACCCATGCTTAGGGGCTGCAGTGGTATTCGTGTATAATCCATCCCTTCCCCCGTATTGTTTCTGGTAATGAATCCATGAATGAAATTTTGCAATATCTGAAAAAGCACGGAGAGCGGCTCGACTCGGAGATCGCTTTAGCCACAGGTACATCACTTGCCAAGGTGCGCATCCATTTGTCAGAACTTTCTGAGAAAAGAGAGATCATGACTTGCCTTTCGATCAGGTTCGAGAAAGGCAAGAAAATTGAAGGCATACGTTGCCGGTTAACCGGATACATCCCTCCCGCAGCGCCGGGCAGGAAATCCAAGTCTCAGTTGCAAATATCCTGACCGCAGCAGCGTCATGCGCTTGGAAAGCCGTTTATGCCCCAAGTTACCCACAGATTTTGTGGGTAAAGGTATGGGTATCATTGATAACTCCAATCCAAGCAAGAAGATTTTCGGCTGATCAGGAATTGAGCAATTACAGGATCTCATCCAGCGTCTGATTTGAGTGGATAACAAGGGGCCGGGGCCGAAATATTTTTCGATGCAGAAAAGTAATTCGGCCCCGGCCTTTTTAATTTCAGGCTCACCCGAGAAACAGTGCTTGAGAAAACTTTCGATGCCATATCCGCGCACAATCATCCTGACGTCGCTGGCCGGAACCGCGGCGCATAATGAGTTTTAACGAGGAAATGATCATGACATATCCCGCAGGCATCAATATCAGCGTTCCGGTTAGTCCGGAACAATCCGGCATCCTGACCACAGAGGCGCTGGTTTTCATCGCTGAACTGGCGCGCAAGTTCGAGCCGGTGCGCCTATCCTTGCTTGAGCATCGGGTCAAGCGTCAGGCCGAACTGGAGGCAGGCAAGCTGCCCGATTTTCTGCCCGAGACTGCCGCCGTGCGCAACGGCGACTGGACCGTCGCTCCGGTAGCCGCCGAACTACTGGATAGACGCGTCGAAATCACCGGCCCGGCAGAACGCAAGATGCTGATCAACGGTCTTAATGCCGGCGCAATGGTGTACATGGCAGATCTGGAAGATTCCATGACCCCGACCTGGCACAACGTGATCGATGCGCAGATCAACCTGCGCGATGCGGTCACCCGCACCATCAAGCATGTCAACCCGAACGGCAAGACCTACCAGTTGAATGCAAAGACCGCAGTGCTGTTCGTGCGCCCGCGTGGCTGGCACATGGTGGAGAAGCACATGACAGTGGACGGCAAGCCGGTGTCTGCCAGCCTGTTCGACTTCGGCCTATACATTTTCCACAATGCAAAAGCCCTGCTGGCCCGAGGTTCCGCGCCTTACTTCTATCTGCCCAAGATGGAAAGCCACCTTGAGGCCAGGCTGTGGAACGATGTGTTCATCCATGCCCAGGATCTTCTCAGCGTCCAGCGCGGTACGATCAAGGCGACGGTGCTGATCGAGACCATACTGGCTGCTTTCGAAATGGACGAATTCCTCTACGAGTTGCGCGAGCATTCCGCAGGGCTGAACTGCGGACGCTGGGACTACATTTTCAGCTGCCTCAAGAAGTTCGGCCGCAACCCGGATTTCATCCTCGCCGACCGCGGCCTGGTGAGCATGACTTCGCCATTCATGCGCGCCTATTCGCTGCTGCTGATCAAGACCTGTCACCGCCGCAATGCGCATGCCATCGGCGGGATGGCGGCACAGATCCCGATCAAGTCCGACCCGGCGGCAAATGATGCGGCACTGGCCAAGGTGCGCGCCGACAAGGAGCGCGAGGCAAGCGACGGACACGATGGAACATGGGTTGCCCATCCCGGCCTGGTGCCCGTGGCGATGGAGGTATTCGACCGGCTGATGCCCGCCGCGAATCAGTTGAACAAGAAGCGCGCAGACGTGCAGACCACGGCTGCCGACCTGCTGAGATTCGAACCGCGAGGCCCGATCACCGAGGCGGGGCTGCACTTCAACATCGAGGTGGCGATCGCCTACCTCGGTTCCTGGCTCGCCGGCACCGGCTGCGTGCCGATCCATCACCTGATGGAAGACGCGGCGACCGCCGAGATATCCCGCTCCCAGGTGTGGCAGTGGATCCATAGCCCGCATGGCGTGCTGGACGACGGGCGCAAGGTGACGCTGGAGATGGTGCGCGCGATGATTCCCGCAGCGCTTGCGATCATCACCGCAGGGGTGAGCGAGAAACGCTTCATCCCGGGGGATTACGAACAAGGCGCCGCAGTGTTCGACCAGTTGATTGCAAAGGAACCTATCGTCGATTTCCTGACCAACTATTGTTACGAGGTCATGGAATGATTTTGCCGGCGGACTAAATAATCAATATCAAAAGTACAATGAGCAAGATCAGGACCAAATCCCTGTTACCCAGGTAGCCCCCCGCCGGCATGGAATCGATTTTCTGCGCCATAGCATGTACTTCCTGGTCAGTCATGGCTGCAACCCGATCCTTTGCCGAGGGCTCGTCGACCCCCAGCGCTTGCAGACGAACCTTGACATCGGCCCTGTCCATAAATGTCTTGATCCTGGATTTTTCCGCTTCGGCCTGATTCTGGGTCGCCAATTCATCGGTAGTCACAATCCCTGCCATAACGACAGATGTTTGCAGGCACAGGGCGGCTCCCAATACAACAATAAACATCCGGTGAGAAAGTTTTGCGTTCATGATGGTTCCTTTTCTTATTGAGTAAATGAACTAGAAAATACCAAGGTACATTCCTGCGATCAGGACATTAGTTCGCCGGCATTCATCAGTCTGTGCGATGTCGCACATAGTAAGCGAGAGGTTTGCCGGAATGATCCCGGCGTCGTTACTGGCGATTTCCCCTTGCCCGCATGCGCTTTAGCCAGTGCTGTTTTCGCATACACTATGCAGGTATATTTTAGGCCACAAACGGCGGGGAGATCAAAGACGTGTTGAAAACCATCTCGCTTGCATCATTGCTGCTCATGGCGCTTGCGTCAGTGGGGCTTGTTGTTCGCGGAGCATTCTACTCGTCGCATCCCGTTGTGATCGTGGCGGAAGTCACAGCCGTGGCGTTGATGGCATGGGCGCGCCTGACCTTCGGCCAGCGAAGTTTCCGTGCGGCAGCGGATCCATCGGCTGGCGGGCTGGTCACGACGGGGCCTTATCGTTTCATTCGTCATCCGATCTACACGGCTGCTTGCCTCTTTGTCTGGTCTGGCATTCTGGCGCACTGGTCTCTGATCAATGCCCTGCTGGGCGCACTGCTCATTATCGGTGCCGTAGGCAGAATGCTGTGCGAAGAACGCCTGATTATTGAAGTCTACCCGGAGTACCGTGCCTACGCCCAGGCTACCAAGCGAATGGTGCCTTATATATTCTAGTGATTCCGGCCATCAGTGCAGGCAGCAATGAAAGCGAGGCACTGGCAATGCTTGAGTGCGACAAATATGCGGACGCAGTAAGAGCCGATGGATCGCGGGCAGCGAAGCTCGGCATCTCCGGCGTACCGTTCTTTGTGTTCGATTAAAAACCGGGCATTTCCGGAGCGCAGCCAGTCGAGGTGTTTACCGAAGCACTGCAACAGATGTGATTCGGGCCTTCCCCCTTTAACCCCTGGTGTTTCGACCAGTAGAGATTTGCTTAAGTGCCAAACTTCTCTCTGTTAAGTTGGCTTCTGTCATGAAGCCTGTTAACGATGTCATTAAGGCTGGTATTCCTCTTCGCTGTGAATACTTCGGTAATTTGCTCCGTATCAAGAGCGGTTGCAAGCGAAATGGTCTTGATAGCTTCTTGAATGCCGTTCTTGAGCACATCCACATCGATACCTTCCTTGAGCACATCCTTAAGCATATCCACATGGATATCTTCAAGAACATGGAGCACCTCTTTCTCAGAAAGCCCGGTTGCACTTGCAATCGCACCGAAAGCTCCCGCAACAACCTTGCCGAGTTTTTCTATATCGTCCTTGTCGGCAGCCAGTTCAGTCGCATTTTTAGTTCCCTTGATTGGGAAACGGATTTGCGGTAATTCAGCTGCGTCAGTTGATACTTCTTTGACCTGATCTTTGTACATTTTCATACTCCTTCATTTAAGTTGGCCGGTTATCCCGGCAGGAAATGAAGATTGAGCTTAATGTTGCCGCCAGCCTGTATGGTAACGTACATATGAAGGACAGGATCGAGCGCGAAGTCGACGAGATGGCGGCGTAGCGCGCGACGTTGACCCTTTGCTTGTTTTGATGCAAAAAAAATTCGAACCTGAACCCTTCTAATTCACTAATGAGCAACATCTGAAAATTTCAGTGCATCGTCCAGTGCTTTCAAGAATTCATTGATCTTGATCGGCTTGGTGATATAGCGGAAGAATCCAGCCTCCAGCCCCTTCTCGATATCGAGCAGTATCGCATTGGCACTGAGGGCGATCACCGGGATGTGCTTCGTTGCCGGGTCATTGCGCAGAATATTCATGGCTTCGATTCCGCTGATGCCGGGCAGATTGATATCCATCAGGATCACATCCGGGAGATGGGCGCGCGCAAGCGCGATACCGCGCTTGCCATCGCGCGCGCTCAGTATGTGCACATGCGGTTGTTCCGCGATTATTTGCTCGACCAGCATCAGATTGGCCGGATTGTCTTCCACATAGAGCAGGGTGCGCATCGCTGCGGTTCCCTGAGCTTGCAGCAAAAATTTTGTGGGGATGATATTCCGAGCGACAAGTTGCGGTGTAACGTCCCGGATCAGTTCGATCCAGAATTCGCTGCCCACGCCGACGGTGCTTTTCACACCTATAGTGCCGGTCATCAATTCGACCAGTTGCTTGGCCACCACCAGACCGATGCCCGTCCCTTCTTCGCTGCCATTCTCTTGCCCGAGACGATTGAATGGCTGAAATAGCTGCACCAGTTTTTCCGGGGCCAATCCCGCACCGCTGTCCCTGATGCTGACGCGTACGCGGTCCGGTGTGCTAGTGCATTTCACCTCGACCGTTCCCCGTATTCGGTTGTATTTGATCGCATTGGTAAGCAGGTTGGTCAGAACCTGCTTGACCCTGGTTCGATCGGCACTGACAAAGTAAGGGATGTCGAATTGGGGAAATATCAGTTTGATACTACGCTGCTGCGCCTGCGATTCGATCATGCCATGGCATTCATGCAGGATATCGTTTAGCGAAACCGGTTCTCGCGACAGCGATAGCCTGCCGGACTCGATCAACGCGAGATCGAGGATCTCGTTGATCAGTTCCAGCAGATACCATCCTGCTTTGTTGATCTGTTGCAGCCTTACAACCTGGGCGGACGTTGGCGGCGGTGAGCCAGCCTCCAGCAGCTGGGTAAAGCCAAGGATCGCATTGAGCGGGGTGCGCAGCTCATGGCTCATGTTGGAAAGGAAAATCGATTTGGCGAGGTTGGCTTTTTCCGCCATGAACTTTGCGCTCTCCAACTCGGCATTATTATCCTGCAGCACCTTATCCAGGATGATGCGTTCTGTGATGTCGCGCGCGGCGGCGAACACGCCCTGCAGCCTTCCGTTGCGATCGAAGAAGGTGGTCGCGTTGTAGGACACCACTGTTTCCTTGCCGTCCCTGGCGCGCGCGGTGAGTTCGTAGTTGGTGATCTTCTTTTCGTTCAGCGCCTGCTTGATGGCCGCTTCGGCCCGCTCCGGATCGGTAAAGTAGCTCTTGAACGGCGCGCCGATCAGTTCATCGCGCGTGCAACCGGTGAGCGCCACCATCTGTTGGTTTACGTCGGTGATGATGCCGGACGGATCTGTGGTCATCAGCGCATCGATGTTGGACTCGATCAGAGAGCGTGTGTAGAACTGCTGGTCGCTCAAGGCCTGCTGCACTGCATATTCCCCGGTGACATCGCGGAACACCAGCACAGCTCCGATCACCTGACCGTCGCGGTCGCGTATCGGTGCGCAACTGTCGGCGATATCGCACTCGCCATCATTGCGTGCGATCAGCACGGTGTGGTTGGCCAGGCCCTGTATCGTGCCATGCGCCAAAGTTGCCCTTACCGGGATAGTTGAGGGTAGCCGGGTTTCTTTGTTGACGATGCGAAAGATATCGTCCACCGGGCGACCGGCGGCTTCCGTCTGCGTCCAACCGGTAAGCTTCTCGGCAAGGGGATTCATGAGTGTCACACGCGCTTCGGCATCGGTGGCGATCACTGCGTCGCCGATGGAGTTGAGCGTAACGGCGAGCTTTTCCTCGCTGACCTGCAAGGTAACGTTGGTCCGCTGCAGTTGTTTATGCGTCTCCTCCTGAATCTCGAGCAAACGCTGCTGCTCTGCTTCGACCTGCTTGCGCGCGGTGTTGTCGG